>CANJNG010000040.1 GCA_947475205.1 Bacteroidota bacterium | reverse complement strand
GGGGTTTCAATGGCAATGTGGTGGTATTATGGGGTTGGCGGCATAGCCGCCAACCCCTTAATCCCACCTCATTGCCTTTGAAACCCCACAAATGCTGTCATACCGACCGAAGGGAGGTATCTAAATGGGGCTTACTCATCCCCAATAAAAAATCCCTCCACAACATTTCTGTTTTATGCAGAAACCTGTGGAGGGATTTTCCCTATCTTTATTAAGAAAAGCTTTTTATGCTGTTTTTGCTTTTGCTTGGTGGCTGTTGTGATTAATGTCTTTCACCACTCCGGTGTTCATAGAACATCCGCCGGTAAATAATGCACCGGGCTCGATGGCTAATTTTCCGGTGGTGATGTCGCCGTTTACTTTGGCAGTCGCTTTTAGCGAAAGCAATTCGGCAACCACAACTTTGCCGTTTATGTTTCCTGAAATATCGGCATTTTGGCAATTCACTTCGCCTTCAATTTTACCCGATGGGCCAACAACTAATTTTCCTTTGGTAGAAACTGAGCCGGTTAAGGTGCCGTCGATTCTAATGTCGCCGTTAGCTTTAATGTCGCCTTCAATAACGGTTCCGTTGCCAATTAAGTTAATGGAACCTGTATCGGCGGTTTCTTTTCCGGTGGATTTATTGTTTGAAAATACTGACATTTTGTTGTTGATTTTGGGCAAAAATAAACATTTAAGCTATTGAAAAACCAATAAAGAACTTAACAACTTATCAAAAATCGTTAATCTTAGCTGAACAACTTTAGGAAATTAGCCGTGTTTGATTTCACCGAATACCGATTTTCTACCTTCCGGCGGGTGCGGCTTCCCATCTCGTTCAACAGGGTTGGATTCGTCAATAAGTTGTTGAAAGCCGACAACCATTCGGCAGGGGTGGCACATACAAAACCATCCACTCCATTGTCCACTATTTCGGTATTGACCCCGACAGGTGAAACCAAGGCCGGTTTGCCCAATGACATATATTGAAGGGCCTTAAATCCGCATTTCCCTTCGCTCCATTGGTCGTGAACGAGGGGCATAATCCCAAAATCTATGGCCGATAAATCCGCTATTTCGGTGGATTCGTTCCATTTTAGGTATTTTAAACTCTTTAGTTCAAAGTCAGGCTTTCTATCGCTGATAACCCTAAACTCGAAGTCTATCGTATTCTCCAATTCTTTCAGAATCGGCAATATTTCATTCATATATCGAATGGTGGAATGCGTCCCCGTCCAACCGATAATGGGTTTATGATTGGGAATTTGCCCGGCATTAGGTTTATGCAGGTTCTCGGTATCGATGGTGGTTGGGTTAAGCACCACGTTTGGATTAAACTTCTTAGCATATTCACACAAATAGGCATTCCCACAGGACACTTTATAGGCCAATCGGCTAAGCGATTCGGTGTTTTTATATCGCTTCAAGAATCCAAACACCCGGTTCGATTCGCTGACGTTGGGTATCCATATCGCATCATCAAAATCATAAATAATTTTTGCTCCAAAGAGCTTTGCAGCCACCCATTCGAACACGGGCGGGCCAAGCGGAGCCGTTTCGCGGTGAATAAACACATAATCAAACTGCTTGATGCGGGTTAGCAGGAGCATCCGGCGGCAAAATCCCAAGAAAATCTCAAGGGCTTTGGCGGCTACATTCCCCGGCAGGTATAGAATCTTCCAAGCTTTGGGCGAAAGAAAGGAATGGTATTCATACTCCCAACCCGCTTTATTTAAGATGTCTAAATATTGCTCGAACCGAAACCGCTGACTGGCCGCTGTTCCTTTCGGATAGGGTACTACAAACAGAATTTTGCCGAGGCGGGACATCGCCGCAAATGTAATTGCAGAACCCGATAGGACGCAAGCAGCAAATTACCCCAACAATTTATTTCCTTGCAAGCCGCCGGTGTGAATAGCCACCACCGTAGTTCCCGGCTTAAAATATCCCTTCCCAACCAAATCTAAAAGCCCAAACATCATTTTGGCGGTGTACACCAAATCGAGTTCTATGCCCGTTTCCTGCCGGAATTCCTTCCAAAATGTCCGTAATTCGTCCGTAACCTTGGCATATCCGCCAAAATGATAATCATCTACAAACTGCCAATTCGCTTTTCCTACCCCAGCCATCGCATCATTCAAGGAACCATTGTGTCGCAAGGCCGGAAAGCCCAAAGCAGTCTTTGTTTCGGGTAATTGATTCACTATTCCTCGAAAGGTAGTAGCCGTGCCGCAGGCCACCGCCACCATATCATACGGAATATCAATTTCGGCCACTACCTCTTCGCAACCTTTAACCCCTAAAGCATTTGCACCGCCTTCGGGAACATCAAAAAAATCACCGAATTCTAAATGAAGGGCCTCTTTAAACTCAACATTTCGGCGGGTTTCAAACTCTTCGCGGCTCGTAAACTTTAGTTTCATCCCACAACTTTCGGCAAATTGCAAAGTATGACTCAAGGTTTTGAAATTATTCCCCCGAATTACTCCCACACTCTGCATTCCGAGCAGTTTGCAAGCCGCTGCTGTGGCATAAATATGGTTGGAAAACGCTCCGCCATAAGTAAGAATGTTGTTTTTGTTTTGATTTTTGGCTTCAGCCACATTAAATTTCAGTTTTCGCCACTTGTTGCCACTGATTTCGGGATGAATCAAATCATCGCGTTTCAGAAACAGCCTAACCCCGGCTTTTTCCAATACCGGCAAACTAATTTCATCCAACCTTGATGGCAAATGGAACAAATTTTGGTGCATCGCGGGGCAGATAGTTTAATTTTGCAAGATTACGCAACATAAATTGTATGTCGGGAGAATTTGGAAGTCGAAATCCTAAGATGGAAGAAGGCGATTTTTATTGGAGCGAAGAAGGCTACAGGGTTTTTACGGAACAATATCACCTAAAACGAGGCTATTGTTGCAAAAGCGGCTGCCGACATTGTCCGTATGGGTTCGATAAAAACACGGGCGAAGTGCGGAAAACCCCGAAAGACAAATGAAAAACTTGGGCACTGCTAACCACAAAGACCACAAAGAAAATGCTCACAAAGTTCACAATACTGCGAACTCTGTGCGTATTTGCTCAGCGTTCTCTGTGGTTAAAAAGAACGCTGTAATCTTTCTTGCGTTCAGCCTTTCTTTCCTTAATTCATACGGAGCCGATTCGCTGAAGGTCAAAACCTTTCTTTGGGAACAAGAAAGGTCCAAAACCGACTCACTTCGAGGCGTTTTTAGCACCAATAATCGCATTCCATCAAAGTTTGAACTTCCCATTTTCATAGCCTTGAGCCATTTTCCGGAACTAAATAGTAAGCTGATACATTTTGAATTCAGAAATATCAAAACCACAATGGCTTGCCGACCCCGAAACAGCACAATTTTCAAGAAAGAACGCCATTACACCATCTTTATCGACACCGATGCCGACGGGCAAGGCATACTTTTAGACAGCATTCCCTTCAATGCCCAGATTGGCATCATTGCCCACGAACTTTGCCACATTCTTGATTACGAAAGCAAAACCGGAAACCAAATTATCGGCACCGGATTGGCCTATTTCAACAAAAACAAACGGGCAGATTTTGAAAAAACCATCGACGACCTTACGATAAACAAAGGACTTGGCCATCAACTACTCGCTTGGTCCGATTTTGCGTTGAATAAATCAACCGCTTCGTCCGCCTACAAGGCATATAAACGCAAAACTTACCTCACTCCTGAGGAGATTTCGGAAAAGATTAAGAAGTAATTCATTTTTTAGGGTGGGGAATTGGAAATTCTGTACGGATTTTTCCCAAAACAGTCCTGATTTTTGGAAAATTGATATAGATTCTTAAGCTTTCAATACAGATATTGCAGGAATCCTTACAGAGGTGCGGAATTTTCATACATCCAGCTAAGATTTTTATAAGGAATTTCCTAAAAACATGGGTAAAAAATGACATTTCCTTATAAAAAAATAACATTTCCTTATAAAAAAATGATAATTCCTTATTGATAAATGATATTTCCTTATTGAATATTCAGATTTCCTTATTAGAAAGTGAGAATTCCTTATAAACAAATTAAACTTCCTTATTAAAATTGGGGATTTCCTTATAAGAAACCAAACATTCCGTAAAAATATTTGAGATTTCCTTACAAAGCTTTTAGACAACGGTTTTCTTCCTTTCCCATAAATATTCAAAATCCAATGGTTCCTCTATTTGTTTTCGGCGAAACCAAGGTCGTCACCGCCATCCCATCCTAAAACCATACATCTCACCTCCTCCAATCCACCGTTCACCTACTTTTTGCCACAGCTTACCTAATAGTTGTTGGAGCGAGGAGCAACTTGCCGACACCTTTGCCCCATCAAAACAAAAAAAACAGAACAATGGAAATCATTAACGAACAAGATCAAGCCCAAGAACGTGCTTGGGAACAAAGCCACCGCCGAGGCAAAGTGTTTGGCGGATTATTAATTGTCGGAGCCGGGATTCTATTCCTTGCCCGGGAACTCGGTGCCGATATCCCCTATTGGGTGCTTAGCTGGAAAATGTTTCTCCTTGCCATTGGAGCCACCATTTTTGTAAAAAACCCCTTTCGGTTTGGCGGCGTAATCGTGATGTTGATAGGATTAGCCTTTTTGCTAGGTGATATTCGACCCGGCCTGCACATTGGTAAATTTATTTGGCCGGTAGTGCTTATTTTGGTGGGAATTTTCACCATCTTCAAGCCCCGCCATCGCCATCACAACAAATGGCGTAGGATGGGAAACCGCTATCGCCAACGCTGGGAGAAACAGCATGGCGAATGGGCTGCTTCCACCTCGGGCGATAGCTACATCGAAATCAACTCCGTGTTTAGCGGAGTAAAAAAAAACATCATTTCTAAGGACTTCAAAGGAGGGGAAATAAATGCTGTGTTTGGTGGTTCGGAAATAAACCTCAGCCAGGCAGATTTTACAGGCAAAGTGAGTTTAGAGGTACATGCCGTTTTCGGTGCCGTTAAACTTATAATCCCTCCCCACTGGGAACTGCAGCAATCGGAAATTAGTGCCGTAATGGGTAGCATCGAAGACAAACGTCCCTTGCAGAATAATGTGCAAAACACTGAACCAAAAATATTGGTGCTGAGTGGCGACGTAGTGTTTGGAGGAATACAGATTCATTGCTATTAGACTTTAACTGTTAGGAATTAGAAACTTCCCTAAAACACACCCCAAAAGAATGAAAACATACCTGTCAAAGATTGTCTTTCAAATTCAAATTGATAACAACCCCAACAGTAAGGAATTCGATAGGCAGTTCAGGATAATTCCTGCTGCCGATGAATTGCAAGCCCTTGAAAAGGCAAGGACTATTGCCCAAAACGAAGAAGAGTCCTTTGTAAATGCAAATGGCCGCATCACGAGTTGGAAATTTGTTGGCATCTCCGATTTGGTTTGTTTGGATGAAATAGCCGAGGGGAGCACGGTTTACACCGATAACTATGAAACCGATGACCCAAAGCGGTATATCCGATTGGTGAAAGAGCGGGAATTAGCGGTTAGTAAGGCTGCCTTAATTACTCCAACAACTGCTTTAATCTCGTAATAGAGTTTTCGTTTTCAGGCAAATAAATAGACTGCTTTACCTTTTCTTTTTCTTTTTTGGTGAGATGAAGGCTCATCGAAATTTCTTCTTGCGTTTTATCCTCGGTGCTGCGAAGTTGAAAATCTATAACATCAATGGGAGCATCAAACCATTTACTGGCCACTTTCACTTGCTCGTCCTGATGAAAATCCATCATATTAAACAAGTTTGAATAAATATTGCCAAGTGGATTAGTGAGATGTTCCACAATATTTCGAGGAGGATTATCCTTTATTGGCAATAGTTTGTGACTATCGCGAACCTGTATCACCACAACCCCGCTGGTGTTTGAGCTTATCCAATCCCGAAACACATACATGAAACGCATCGTGGTAGCTAGACCGTAATTATCGTTTATTCCGGCATCCATAATATCCATTGCCGGTTGGCTTGGCAAAGAGGTTACCGGCAGGATGTATGGGAACGTGGCGTTCATTCTAATAGCCGAAGAAAAAAGTAAACTGTCGGCATCTTGCTCGTTAAACATTTTGCTGAACTCCACCGCATCGGGCATAGGGTGATAGCTGCAATCTTTTCCCGCAGATTTATCTAACATATACGAAATTCCGACAGGCGATATATACAGCGTTCGCCCGTCATTAATTATAGAGGGCGACAAAATCATCATGGGAATTGTGGCAGTCTTTTCAGGCTCTCTGTATTCCGAAAGGGTACGGTTTAAATAACCTCGAGTGTTGGCCATCAGTTTCTTTTCAAAAGCATAGCCACGGTCTTTTGTGTAGGTTTTATTTCCTACAGGAAAACTTTGCGTGCGAACAAACAAATCGTTTATAGCTATTGAAAACGCTATAGGATTAAGTAAATCAAGGCCGGCATCGTCTGCAAATTTTTTGTCATAAATACTTGGAATTTCACCCAACTGCTTACGCAAATAAAGTTCTCGCAAATAAGCCGCACCAATCATTCCGCCCGATGAGCCACTGATTAAAACCGTATGGTTCAGCAATTGCCCATCAAGCAAACTATCGGCATATTGCAGCGACAAAACTGTCCAATACGCACTACGGAGCCCGCCTCCACTTGTGTTTATAAAAATCATCTTTGGCTTAGTGTGTCGGCTCACGGTATTTGCCGAATTCTTTTTCCGCCAATTATCCAATATTTTAAGTGTGTTTTGATAATCCTGTTTGATGTCTTTAAGTGGATTTGCGATGCTCGATGTAGTGAAAATAGCTTTGTCTTTTTGATAATCTACTCCGTAAGCTGCATTTTGGTGGTTTATGAAATCAAATTCAGACAGGAAATTTGCAACCACAAACACAAGAGCAAAAACCATAAACGACCAGCTTTTGAAAAAGGTACTAACGGCACTAACGGCCATTAGAATTACTGTAAGCAACAAAAATATACTAGCAGCTGCCGGAATTTCGAAATAAGGCACCTCTCTGAAAATACCCAAACTAAAAATTGTAATCAGCACGAAAGTTACATAAATAACCGCCATAAACTGGTTTTGCCGAAATACCTGATGGAGCATTTTAGGGTCGTAATGGTCGGTATTGCGGGTAACACTTACGCTGAAAAATCCGCTCAAATAATTATCCACCCTTCGGGATTTATCCGAATCGGGATTATCAAGATTTTTCATGTCATTCCATTGCAGAGTTTGCGTCATTTTCCGCTTAATGACTTTGCTTTGGTGTGGGTTCTCATATTTCTTTTCAACCGTTAGTCCAAACAATCGGCGAAAATCTTTTAATACTGCAAAAAAGTAGGTAAGTGTTATCAGAATAAAAATTGCTTCGCCCATCAAAAAACCCATTGCATCCCAAAAAGTGTCTTTGGGTGATGTCCATTCGTTTACCCGCTGAAAAACAACTATCTGCCACACAAAACAGATGTTGAATAGCACAGGAAGGAAGAAATTATTTAGGCAATATTTGAAAAATGGTTTAGCTACGGCAGCCAAAAACGGAAACCGAAAAGCATTCATTATGTAGCTGGCAATATTGTAAGCCATAATGAAACCGCCGCAGCCAAAGCCCATTAAGCCATAGGACCAAAAGGTTACATCGCCCAGATATTCGGGGTCGAGAAATAGAAATGGAACTCCGTATTGTGCTCCAAACACCTTGAATATCCACCCGAAAAGAGGCACCCAAAAAATGAGCAGAAATGTATTCTTCTTAATATGGATAAGGAAAAGTTGAACCGGAAACGAATAGGCAATACCAGTAAAGAAACGTTTCATTTTGGGTTGCTTAGTTTTTGAAGTCTATATACAGTTCAGAACTTTTCGCATCAAAGATAAATAAAATGTATTGCAGCGAAATAGTTAGGTACGCTTGAAAGCGAAATGACCAAATCAACATTCTAAAAACAAAATTGAGCTGCAAGTGTTACTTTTGCATCTAAATATTTCAATTATGTATCCAGAACAAATCGTACTACCTATGAAAGCCGAGCTTACCGTAGCAGGCTTCGAAGACTTAACTACTCCCGATGCAGTAGAAAGTGCTATAAATGCCGAAGGGACTCACCTTTTAGTGGTAAACTCTGTATGTGGCTGTGCAGCGGGTGCTGCCCGTCCGGGAGTAAAACTATCTTTAACAGGTGATGGCAAAAAGCCGTCTAAACTATCAACTGTGTTTGCGGGTTTTGACAAAGATGCCGTTAATCAGGCTCGTGAACATTTTTTACCTTATCCACCATCTTCTCCTGCCATTGCATTATTTAAAGATGGCAAATTGGTTCATTTTATCGAACGCCATCACATTGAAGGCCGTTCGGCACAAATGATTGCCGGAAATTTGCAAGCGGCTTTTGAGCAATATTGCTAAGAAATCGGACTTTCAATAAATAAAAAGCCCCGACCATTTGGTCGGGGCTTTTTGTTTAAACTGTATTTATGAGTGATTAAGGTCGAACCTAAATGCTGTTTAGATTAAAGCGTTATTCTTGCTCCAAAAGAATGAATACCGCTAAAATTATGAGTTGCTCTGAATGAATAATCAATACCAAACCGCATTCCACCTTTTATTTCACCCGCTTCGTTAGTGCGTTGTTTTGTAACCGGTATTTCCACAGTCGCCCCTGCACTTGGTCCCGCATAAGCAATACGAGCATTATCATTACTTCCAATGTTCTTTTGGAAATTGTAACCGCCCCTCAACATCAGGATATTGTTGAAGTTGTATTCTAACCCACCAATAATATTGTCATTCGAGAATGAGTTAGAGGTAAAGTTTCCTGAAAAGTTAACTGCATGCTTTGTTGTGATTCTGTATATATAAGTTAATCCAATGGAAAGCAATGAAGGTAATTCAAATTTAGAAGAGCGTTGTTCTAAGGTTAGACTTGACCCCGTTTGATTTACTGTTCCATTTACCGAGATACCATCACCGTTGAATGACATTGGTGGGCCAACATTACGAAGAGCTATACCGAAACGAAGATTATTCTTTCTTAATTCGTTTGTTTTCTTGCCAATGGTAGTAGCATATTGAATTCCTGCATCGAAGCAAAAACCTGTAGCTTTTAAGTTAGCAATACTTTGGGAGATAATCTTAACGGTTATTCCTCCAGAAATGCTGTTTGAGAACGATTTAGCATAGCTCAACCCAACATTCAAGTAGCTTGGTTTAAAAGTGCCAATTCCTCCTTCGGGTAAATCTACAGTAGTTACGTCAATATTACCAAAATCCATCGACATAAACGATAGACCAATAACACCTGTTTCGCCAACTTTTTGAGCCAATCCGGCAGCATTAATACCAATACCAGCCCCACCTAACCAACTTGTATGAGCAAATGCTACTTCGGTTTTACGAGTAGCTGCAAGCCCCGCCACGTTGAGATGTATAGATTCGAGGCCGGAAATGCTGGCTGAATTTGCACCAAACCAACCACTATTGCGGGCCCAAGGGTTAATTAATAATTCGGTAGCCCCTGCTTGGCCTGCCCTGTCGGGGTTACCGGCAAGACAGGTTACAGCAGATATTAATGTGGTAATAATAATAACTATATGCTTTTTCATTTATTTCGGGATAATGTTGTGTTAGAAATTGTTTACGTCAATAGGGCGAAGTGCACCAAACCATTTTACGATTTTTTCGCCAATTCCCGGAGCGTTAATATGGATAATGTACACCCCGCTCGAGATTGGAACGCCTGTATCATTTTTCAAATCCCAATCCACTGAGGTTTTCTCAGAATCCTTGGTAATTGTTCGAACCAATATACCACCAGGAGTGTAAATTCTGATTGTGGATTTGATTGGGAGATTTGTAATTTTAATTCTATTATCTAATTGGCTGGTTTCATAACCTGAATAGGCATAGTATGGATTTGGTACCACATTAATCAAATCAAGAGCATTTTTTGCCGTTGTATTGTCACCCCTAATTGCAGCAATATCAGCTGTGTTAAAGGTGTACATTGGCCTTTGCTCATTTCTTGGGTTGTCGGAAAACCATTTGCCACCCAATTGATTTTGATAAGCTTTAGTAACGTGCACACTCATCTTAACATCAGTTTCCAACAGTTGACGATCCTTCTGCTTAATTGGTAAAAACACCCACATTGCATCTTTATACACATTACGTTTATCAACATCGGCAGGGGCGAAATTGTTTGAACTAAGCATCTTGTAAAGCCATGCACCACCATCGTAAGTTGGACCGTCTTTGTCGGTGTCTCCATTATGTCCCATAATATATACATAGTGCTTTCCGCCAAAATAAGTGTTGAATTCATCAGCCATATTTTCTGTAGGATTCCAAATCATGTCTGCACCATTTTGGCTTTTTAACCAAGTATCTTCGCCGAACATAATATTTAGCCTTTCACCTGTTTCTGTGTTAATAGCATACCCAGGAAACCAACTCATGCCATACAAGGTGTCGGAAATAGTTTCAGCTTTCCCTTCCTTATCAACTGGGCTACTTTTTCTTAAATTGTGCCTTTTAGCACCACCTATTGTTGGGAATTTAGAGTCGGCCAATTCAATTACGGGGCATCTGCTCCAGTTGGTTTTATCACTTGTAATTACAAGCTGAATACTGGAAAGATTATCCATTTTATTCAACGAGATACTCGTTGTATTTCCACCAGCTCCCGCCCAAGCAGGACCAGAAGTACTATCTGCTCTTGCACACAATTTATATGGGGCAATTGTGCCAAACAAAACCTTTTCATAATTTTGATTGGGGTCGTAAGGGTCGCCTGGGGCATTATAGTCATCGTTATCAGAAGTTGGGTCATCCAAGATACCTGAGCGAATCCAGTTAAAAGCACCAGGGGCATCTAAATCTGGAACACCATTTAACCAAATCTTTGTGGGGTCAGAAAATTCAACCGTGGACGAAATATAGCCATTTCCGTTTAACCTATCTTGTCCGGGATCTTTTGATTGTTCAACAGTTACGCTCAAGCCCCATTTAAGAATAGATTGTTCATTTCCCACAATAATTGTTGTGTCAGCGTAAACAGTATCGTTGGCTTTTGTGTCGATTAATCTCCAATAAGCATCACCCAACTTGTTTGGTGTGATAGTATCCAACATTTGGAACACAAAATCAGAATTAGGAACGCTTTTGGGGTCAATAACCTTTACGTCAATTGGTCCACCTGCAGTGTCATACGTAATTTCTTGAACCATAGCACTTCCTATTGGCTTACCTAAGATTTCATCTATGGATGCCTGAGTTAGATAGGTAGCGTTTCCGCCATTACCCATGCCTTCTACACGAGTAATTTTGGGGTGGCTACCATAGCGAGAATTCAATATCAAGCCGTTTTGTTCTGGTGATGGAATATGTGGAACGCCTGAAGAAGGGCGAATTCCTCCACTTGCGGATTTACGTCCAGCTTTATAGGGCTTTTTTTGACCATCTAATGAGAATTGATCATTGGGATCATACTTTTTAAAGTTGTTATACCCGTAGGCAATTGCCATAAAGTAATATGTTTTATGATTAACCAAAGTTTTTTCCCCGGTTGCAAATTCATCACGGGTAATTTTGAAAGTATGCTTAATTCCATTATCAACACCTTTTACTTTCTCAAAAGGCAGAAAGCCTTCTGGATCAAAACCGGTATACCCATTATTTTTTTCGTAGTTAATCAACTGAGATATTCCATTTTTTAAGTCGCATTGAGCAACTAATATGGCTTTATCGGGATTTGTTAAATCGTTTACAGAAGTGAAACCATCTTTTAATTGAAAGATTTGATACCCTTCAAAATGGTATTCATTATCATAAGTAGTTCCAGGAGGGCTGATAATTTGAGGGTCTTTCTCTTTATATTGTTCCTTGTAATTATTAGAATTAGGACGATTAGAAATAGAAAGTATAAGCTCCTTGTCTAATTCTACAATAGTTACGTCCGGAGCATCAGGGCCATTCAACACACGGAAGCAGTTATCAAATAATGCTTGAGCTTTATCGTCCACCAAACGCAATTTTTCTACCGAGGCGAAAGGTCCACCATTTGAAGCACGTGCCCATGGAATACCAACCGTAATGTTATTCGTAGCACCAGGCTCCAATACAAAAGGCCCTGCAGATTGAATAAACCGTCTATCATAAGGAGTGTTTCCCGCTGTTTCTTCACTCCAGTCAGGTTGAGGTGATCCTTGAGTTCCCCAATGCAAAGGATCTGAATCCCCTGGAAACATAAAGTCGCAAGGGGGGCCGCCACTTTGATAACCAGTTCCGCCGTAGGTCATGTGTGTTCCATCTTTCCAATAGCTGCGGAGATAGTTATAATAATCAGACCCTGTTTGCGGGTCGGTAGTATTTGGATTTCCTCCACCTCCAACGTTATTATGATACACAAACCTACGCATCCCAAAGCGTTCATTGTCAATTACTCCATCTCCAGGGGTTGAATCATTTCCATACCCAATCCCATTCAAGGCTTCATTAGGTCCTATACCCCACTGGTTATCAATACCGTCTTTATCTTGATAAGGCCCTTCAAAGAAATCGACACCAACTGCTGGCGGTTGTTTCCCATAAGAGCGTGTTGGTTCTTGCGGACCATCTTCATCGTCCCCATTATAAAAATAACCCAAGCCACGCATTACATCGCAACCGGTAAAGTCATCTTGACCATAACCCAAGTCGCCATCTACCCATTGACCAAAATAGGTGTCTTTCAGTGTATAAGTAGAACGGTTAATAAGGGTATAATTGTAAAACGTCATATCGTTTATTTCATCATTTGTAGAAAAAGCAAATGCCTGAGCACGAATTTCCATTCCAATTCCATCAGCACCCGATTCAGTGTGAATATTTCCTTTATCGTTAAATACCCACCAAAAAGTTTGGTCGCCATAGAGTTTCTCTTCTCTGGATGTTTTGCAGTCAATGTTATTATTTACATCATATTTAGGGTAGTCGCCACCTTCCTCGGGGTTATAATCTCCGCTACCATCCACATCTACAAATGGAGCTAAGAAATAATCTTGCCCTAAAGCAGGGTCGCCGTGTGCAGGCCATTGAAGAATGGATTGCGGAATTGAATAATTAGGGTAAAGTATTGCTTGCTGAACAGGATCGCTATCAGAAAGTTTCCACCCTACAAACTCATCCACTTCTGCACGAGTAATGATAAAGTGTTTGTCATACTTAGCACATTCTTCAGAAGTAATAACTGCAGAGCCATCAGTAGATAGCGGCCCGGGCCAGTAGTCTGTTCCATTCTCACGAAAACGCAACGCAGCCACCTTAAGCTGCCCGTTAACGTCAACGCCGCCCAACCAGAGTGCACCTGCAAAAAGCGAAGTTTTCTTAGAGTTAATTGGAATTTCATAGCGAGCATTACCCACCAAATCCCACCACATATCGCCACCGGTATGAATTAAAGCACGAACATTGTTATATTCTAAGCTCGTAGATGTTTTGGCGGGTACACAACCTGCAGCAATTTGCTCAAGCTTGTGTACTTCAATGTTAGTGCCGGGATAAACCGAATGTGTTTTTTCGGCGTTGGCCACACCTCCACTCAATATAGAGAGCGATAGTAGCCAGTTTCTAAGTTTAAATTTAGTTTTCATCTCAATGTTATTTTTAGAAGTTAAAAATTAGACCTAATCGCATCCTTCGGGGGAGGCTATAGTTGTTTGGGTTGTTTACCTTTATGGTATATTGTTCGCGATACGAGGTCGGGTCCACGTTTGCGTTAATAGTGCTTTGGAAAGAAGATGCTGTTAAATATCCATCATCTTGTGCGTTACCATTGTAAGAATATACGTTTACGATATTCTTTGTGTTCAACAAGTTAAGGATTTGGAAATATATATTGAAAGAATATTGTTTCCGTTTGTCTTCACCTTCGCCTTTTTTGCCCACTCTAAAGAAAAAGTCTTTGTCGATACGAAGGTCAATTTTGAATGTTGATGGGTAATTTGAACCATTAATTTGCCCATCAGTTTGCTGAGCCACACCTCCTGAAAGGGTTTGAGTAGGCGAAGGATTTTGTTTTTTAGTATATGGAGTTCCAGAACCCACACGACCAATCAAATTGAAGCCTAAATTTTGTAATGGATATACTTTCCCCACACGGAAACCTTGTTTAGCTTGGAAACGGTAGTCAGCTGTAAGTACAAAATTGTGGCGTTGGTCAAAATCCAAAGGCTGAGGCACACGCAAGTTTGGCTGACCTGCATTTACTAAGTTAAGCCCTGAGCCCGAACTTGAGCCTGTACCATTAGCAAACTGCAAGGTGTAGTTTAAGGTAAGTGTTAAGTTTTCTGTTCTACGCAAATTGTAAGTCAGTGATAAACCTTTTACAGTTCCAAAGTCGATATTGCCATAAGTATTGTATGTAATCGGATATGCTTCTGCAATGTTTACTACTTGTTTTAGGTTACGAATCTCACGATAGAATGCCGAAATGCTCAATGCTGATGATTTGCTCAATACGGTACGAAAACCTAATTCATAATCCACGGTTTTCTCCGGTTGAAGTGCTGGGTTGTTTAATGGGTAGTTTCGGCTGTCTTGTGCTCTTACGTTCATAAAATAATAGTCAGTTGGGTCAAGCCGAACATCACCAACTGGTCTTTTGTATAACACATCATAGTGAGCAAAGAACAACGCATCGTCAGAAATAGGGAACGAGAAGGAGATACGAGGCATTAAGTTGGTTTGGGGTGTATAGTCTTTAAATGCTGATGCACTTAACACATTATTAGATGGGTCAACCAACAATGGAGCAATTTTGCCCGAACCGCCACGAAGTATAGAAGGGTCTGTTACTACAGCACCATCCGCATTATACCAGTTACGGCCATCGCGGTAACCTTTCACTTGCGTTGGATTATCCACATCGTCCACATATACTACCCAATCTTTACCAATATTTGAGGGAACAACCACTTGTTCGTTACCAATTTTGGTTAATTCCCCAGCTTTAATAGTTTCGTATAGCACCCATGGGTCTTTCAGCACTTTTTGGTTGGCATCAAATCTATCAACACGCAAACCCACGTTAAATATTAAATCTTTGAAAACGAATTTATCTTGAATATATCCGGCGAAGTAAATAGGTTGAAAAGCACCAACAGTACGTTTATATTGTCCGTTATCGTCTTTCGCAAAGAAATCTTCAAAACTTGGTTTGCCTTTTATTTTGTTGCCACTAATATCATAGCCATAGTAGGAAACATAGCTATTACCGCCGTTAAGCAATTCGTCAGGGCTAAACCAGCTAACTTTTAATTGATCAGGAGTAAGTGTATTTACATCAATCCAGTCTGTTCCTTTTGGGTCTAAACCTAAAGAAGTTCTAAGATTCTTATCAAAGAAAGATTGTGTAGCTTCATTATACAGGTTGTCGTAACTAATCGTGTCGTTGTATTTTCCGTTAGCATCTACACCTAAATGTGGATTGCTCAAATCCAACTCCTGAATATGGCTATTAACCAAACCAGAGAATGGATTTATGCGTTGCCATAAGGCTACAGGCCCGGTAAAACCATTATCATTATTACCAAAAGACAAAAGTCTATCTACACGTTGCTCATATTCAAAACCAATGGTAAAAGAGTGGTTTTTAACGTCAGCAGAAGCCAATCCAGTCACACGATACTGCTCCTGTTGTGATTTTTGATATAAATTATATACTGTTCCTGTGTTATTCCACAAATCATACACACTGTTTGGAGCTTCGCCGTTCAGCAGCGGGCCAATGCCTTCTTGCACTTGTGTCCAAGTGTTGTAATTTCCATCACGGGTATTTTGATTGTAATACTGCTGGGTGTAGTTCGCCAATAAGGGGTTAACTGTACCCGGAGTAAATTCAAATAAAGTGTCGCGAGTGTTATTTTGTAAATAACCGGAAAGCCCGAGCACAGGGTCATTTCCATAGGCATAGGTGTTTTGGCGGTATGTTTTAAATTTTCCAACATATCCATAATCAAACAACCGATCCTTGTGGTCAGGGTCTTGGTTAATTTGATTATACCTTTGGTAATCCACATTGATAGAGTATATAATATTTTTAACGGTAGATTTATTATCGGGATTATCGTTGAAGCGTTGGGTTAAACGAGCATATACACGAGTAGTGTTATCTATTTGTTCCCCATTCTTTTTGTAATTAAACATGGAGTTAGCGTAACTATAAAGCCTTTTCTTATTGTAGTCGAAAGTTCCACCAACAGTAAGGTTCGTGTTTTTAGTGAGACTGAAATCCAATTTGCCATTAAAGTTCATTCCATAATAGCCAACATTTTGACGAGCTTTTACCTTTTCCATATCTTTAGAACGCACAAACTGTGAATTAAGAAAACTCCCCCCTGTAATATCGCCAGAGGGGCGAACAGGACTTTGTTCCAAGTATGTCAACATACTGTCTTTAACACGGTAGGCACCAATAGCCGATGGGTCGTTGTCGCGTTCATACTTCAATTCACCAGTAAGGAAAAAGCCTAAAAGCGGACGTTTTTTATCGGCTTGAGTTGTATCTTTCGCAGTAAAGATTGGCCCCGAAACATTAAAAGCTAAAAGATTGTAGCCATATTTGTCAAAAGGCTCGGAAGTAACATACTCCAAGCCGCCAAAATACTTTTTAGATGGGCCTCGAGTAGTAACACTGATAATACCTGTAGTTACGTCTCCATATTGAGCGGGTAAACCACCCGTCATTACCTGCACTTGCTCAATTGCCATTTGAGGCAAAGTGGAAGAACCCCGCACTTTAACACCATCAATATAAGTATCAGAAGCTCCATCACGCGATCCACGAATACTTCCCACTTCACCATCTTTAGAATATACTCCAGCGGTTGTAGTAGCTGCTGCTTCGGCACTACGGTTTGGCATTTTGGCAAAATCTTCGCGAGTAAAGGTTTGAGACGTTGGTCCACCATCTTTTTCAATTAGGGGTACTACATATTCTCTTACAACTACTTCTTTTAAGTTTATTCCACTGGATAGTTTGAAGTTTGCTTCACTTACCTTGTTTACAATAACCTGAAAACCTTTAATCATTTGGGATTGAAATCCTGTGTAAGAAGCTTCAACATCATATTTTCCCGGCTGTAAAGCCTTGATTGAAAACACCCCATCGAAGTCGGTAGTGGCACCTGTTATCAGGTTTCCGTTCATCTTAACGCCTATGTTCGCAAACGGCACAGGCTCTCCTTTGTCATCGGTAATTGTTCCTTTGATTGTACCAGTACCGTTTTGAGCCACAGCAGCTGTAGCAAAGGTGATAAGTAAGGATAGGGTAAATAATAACTTGTTTCTCATTTTAAGTGGAATTACGGGATTCGGGAAAAAGGCGGCTAAAGTAGATAATTTTTAACGAAATGTTAATGTAGGTTAAATTGCTTTAAAATTTATCGATTTCTAATTCGTTTTGGGGTCTGTTTTGTGTGGCTAAATAGTTATTTAAAAGGTTGATTTTGTTGGGGATTTCACTTCTTTTCTTATATATTTTCTCAGATTTCTTTTTTGTGGCTTTTATTTGCTTTTGGGCTTCTTTGCTTTGGCGTTTGAAGCGTTTCTTCTCTTCTTTTTTCACCAATTTGTAGCCTTCTTCGAGGCGTTTCTTCTTCTTTAATTCGGCATCTCTTTGTTGTTTGCTGTTTCCGCCTCCGGTTGGTGTTTCGGCTGGTGCTTGCGAAAATGCAACATTTGATATAAGCAATGTTGCTGAAATAAGTGTGAACAGGATAAATATGTGTTTCATTTCTCTATAATTTTTGATTTCTTGCCTAATATCAATTCCGCTCCATATTCCTTAGTAAGCTTTCCGCCATTTTTGATTATGATTTTAGCTTTAGTCCCCAATTTCAAACTGCTGCCGCTTTTTAAAATCAATTCGCTTTCATTATCAATAACTATAGTGGACTTTTCATCTACTTCCATCTTTGCCGATGGCAGCACTGTTA
The DNA here is from genome assembly GCA_947475205.1 of Bacteroidota bacterium. GTDB lineage: Bacteria > Bacteroidota > Bacteroidia > JAIBAJ01 > JAIBAJ01 > JAIBAJ01. The sequence continues at coordinate 12,130 of CANJNG010000040.1, read as the reverse complement.
ACTTGGTTGGTTCTGAAAAAACGCCCATTCCTTCTTTGTTCTTTTTAAATTCATAGGGCCAAGTTACGCTGGTGGCTTGGTCGAGCAACAAAGTGTTTCCCGAGGCAAGAATTAAGGATGCTTTTGTACTATCGAAAGCGTTTGGCGAAAGCATTATATTTCCGCACCACCTCACATTGTTACTCACCGTGTAATCATCCCATCGGATTTGCACTTTTACATCGCCTTTGCCTTGGTAGTTGTCGTCCAAAACTTCGATATGAAGACCGCTTAACCAAATTATACGGTTTTCCCACGATTGGGCTTTTCCTTTCAACAGCTTGAAATTTCTATACTCTAAATCGGTAGCTAAAGTGTAAACCGGAGTTGGTGCAGGGTTAGTTCCGATAGAAATTTCGGTGTGGTTGTTGGCAAACGAAAATGCATCTTCCCAATCGCCACTTGAATAATAATGATTCACGACACTGTCTTTAATTACTTCACTCAATCCCGATTGGATTTTATCGCCACTGAGGATTTTGCCATCATGGTCGGAGTCAATCGGCAGATACAAGTCATTGTTTCCTGTAAACGGATTGGGTTTGCTCCGCTTTATGTCAATCGGGATGTTTTTATTTTCCCAATTTCCACAATATCCGGCAGCTTCCTGAGTTCTGTCAAAATCAAAATAGTAGTCGAAATTACCCTCGCCCGTAACCGGAAAGAAAGGACTGGCCAATGCGTTTGGATATTCGGGGGCAGAAGAATACAATTCTGATCCGCCCTGCTTTTGGTCTTTCCCAATTTGCAAATAGGCATACATGCCCGGAGTGCCATGAGGGAAAAGTCCGTCGCCATCGTCGCAACATTCGGAGCTATACCACTCGTCCCAATGAGAATTCATCCTTCGGTTTTCTAACCACAAATACTGATTCTTTACATCGCCTTTCTGCTTCCAGTTAATGTGTGGAAGTTTAATCCGAATAGCATCGCCATTGGTTAAGCAATTGTGCAGAATGTAAGTCCCACCATTCGGGAAACTATCGATGGAATAATTCTCTGTATTCAGTTCGTTTCCGCTTTCGTCAAAACAAGAAACTAAAAACTGTTTTGTTGGAGATTTCCAATCCATCATCAGCCTGTCCCAACCACTGGGCGATTGCATTGCGGCACACAATTGTCCGGTTAAACCATAGGTGGCTACAATTCCAGGAAAGGTATGGATACCCCGGCCACTCGAACTGTGCCAGTTGTTTCCACCAAAAATTCCGTGTAAATGCTCTGCTATAGTTATACCCGAAGACCCAAGCCCGATAGTAGATGAATTAAATGAAGCATAGTTGTTTATTCCCTTGCTATTTAGAAACGCCGGCCCACTGCCCGCAGTAACGCCATAACCCGAATTATCGCCTGAGTTTGCAGTGGTGATGAATCTATTATTTCTCCATACTATATATATTAGGTCGGTTTTGCCGTCCGCAATTTTAGGTTTTGGTTGCCCTGCCGGAGTCATACTCCAGTTATCAAAGGCTTTAAGGGGCAGATGATGGGCAGAAAAGTCATTACTGTCTAACCCGGGCCATTTGTTTAGTTTTGTCAGAACTTGCGAAACCCCGCTACCGCCAATACTCATTTCGTTACAAGGAATAGTTACTGCATAGGGAAAATAATCGCCAAGCATAACGTATTGCCCAAAAGAGGCTTGATGGTAAAAATCGGTAATGAAACCTTTAGGTTTTTGACCTTGCTTTAATTCAACATCAAAAAACTCAGCCGACTCGGCAGGGGCTAAAGTTCGACCTTGTTTATCTTTTGGCCAGTTGCCTCCCCAAGTTTCAGGAAGGTTATTTGGACATCCGCCGGTACTGAAATCTACTTCGGCCAAAATAACCAAGACGCGAAGCGTATCCCTTGTGGGAACACTTACTCCGTTGGAGATTGCTAATTGGGCGGTGGCGGTTTTCATTGCTAAAATGAAACTGAACAGAAGAGCCTGCTGAAGTTTCAGAATGCAATAGTAATACACATTTTTTTTATACATGGAACGCTTAGGCCACTATTTTTGACTAAAATTTTTCATAATCCACAGTTCTTAGCCCCTGTTTTTGCCCTGTTTTTACCTAAAATCACACTATTAATTGGCAGATAATCAAAACTTTAAACCTTTGCAACTTTTTTCGATAAATCCTGTTTTTTTAGAGGAAAATGGGGTGGTGAAAATACGCTGTTTGGTAAGACAAAAGTATGTAGTGTTGCTCCCGGAGGAGTGGGTGAGGCAACATTTGCTACATTATTTGGCAGAAATTAAGGGTTATCCTATTAGTAGAATTGCTGTTGAATTCCCTTTAAAGTATGGGAAAACTGCCCGAAGAGCAGATATTGTGGTATTCGGTAAGACAAGAAAACCGGAAATAATTGTGGAGTGCAAAGCCCCAACTGTGTCGATTAAGCAGAATGTAATGGATCAGGTGGCCAAGTACAATACTGTGTTAGATTCGGGCATAGTGGTTATTTCAAACGGAACTAAACACTTTGTGGTGGCGATAAAAGATGGAGAAACTGCGTTTTTGAAGGATGTGCCAATGTATGGTGAGTGACAGCTGAATCAGAATTGCACCATTCTTGAAATTCGTTAGTCTATCTTTGCAGTATGAAATTTTATACCGCCATTTTTCTTTCACTTTCTTTTTTTATCTCCCAAAAGTCTTTTTCAACTGATGCTAAAATTGCATTTAGAGTAAATACACCAAGTTCTTCCGATACAGCAACTGTTATAGTGCAACGAGCTTTAGCCGGAGTAGATAAGCACGCTCAAATATATGTTGGGAAAGGTTCTTTTGCCTCGCTCCCATTTGAGCAGGGAATGAATGCTTCGGTGAAATTTAAAGGAAGAACGTATCCGATTTATACTTTTCCGGGGGATAGCTTGACCATTACATTTGACAGCCTTCCACATTTTGAAGGGAAATCGGGAAAAGACAATGCTGCCTTTTTTCAATTTAACGTTGGCCATTCAAGTACCTACAAGCCTGAAAATCTAAAATCGCAAATACTTGCAAAGACAATTGATCAATATGAAATTTGGCTGTATGAACAGCGTTATGGGCAAAATATGTGGCTTAGCCATCAGGACGTTTCGCCCGATTTGAAATTGTATTTAGAAGCGGCAATTCGTTACAATTATTGGGAAGGGCTGTTTGCCTATCCCATAGAAAAGGCAAATGCAGCCACTCAAGGTTTCGTGACTCCTATTCCGGCAACAATGACAGAAGGTTTTGATGCCAATACCCTTAACGAGTTAAAGTTACTTGAGGTGGAATCGTATCGCCATTTCTTGGTTTACTATATTACATACTTAACTTCCGAATCAAACCAGTTTAGAAAGTTTACAGATATGGGTACATCTACTGAACGTAAGAATGCTCAAGCATACAATAATTTGAAAGGTGAAAATGCAGTGTATATTGCTGCAAAATTTCTTTCCGAAAACGCCACTAAAATGAGTGAGCCCGTTTTGAAGCATCAGCTTACATTGTTAGACGAACAGGACACAAAGAAGCACTATGTAAAATATGTAGCGGGAATTATTAAAACTGCACTGGCCGATATGCCTAAACCCGAAAAAGCAAATGAGCAAGCAGAAAAAAAATCGTCTTCGGGAAAATCGGAATATCCGTTTGTGCTTACCGATATGGATGGAAAATCGGTTACGCTCGAAAGTTTTAAAGGGAAAGTAGTTTATATGGATTTTTGGGCAAGCTGGTGTGGCCCATGCCGAATGATGTTTCCGTATTCAAAGCAATTGCACGAAAAACTCAGCGATAAGCAAAAGAAGCAAATTGCTTTTGTTTATGTTTCGATTGATGCTACACCCGAAGCCTGGAAAGGAGCCGTTCAGCAGATGCAGCTAACTAACGGCGTAAACCTGCTGAGTCAAGGCAACTGGCAAAGCGAAGTGGTGAAATATTTCAAGATAAACAGTATTCCCCGCTATATGATATTTGACAAAAAGGGTAACCTTGCCGATAGTAACGCCAAACGCCCTGCTGATCCAGCTATGCTAGAAGATTTGTTGAAATTGTTGGAGTAAACCTATAGCCAACGTGAACAATTCAGCCATCTAAAAAGCTTTATGCAATTTGCCACAGGAGAATTTTTTAATTTTTCTGCAATAAATATTTGCAGAAACAAAAATTCAATTACTTTTGCACCCCTAAAAATAAAATCATCAAATGATTGTTGTTCAAATTAAAGAAGGCGAAAGCATCGAAAAAGCCTTAAAAAAGTATAAGAAGAAATTCGAAAAAACCGGAGTAGTTAAAGAACTTCGTAAACGTTCGGCCTTTATTAAGCCATGTATAGTAAAACGTCAAACTCGCCTGAAAGCGGTTTACGTTGAAGCTACTTATGGCGGCGAGCAAGCCCTGTAGTTTTACGCTAATATAATATTTTCCTAAAAGCCTTGTTTTCAGTTTATACTGAAGCAGGGCTTTTTTTATGGAGGAAACTGAAAAAGGGTTAAGCCATTTATACAATATGATTCCCGAGTCGAATTCCAATTACTGTAACATCATCGGTTTGTTCTTTGTCGCCTTTCCACGCTTCAAAGAAATCAGACAAATATTGCTCCTGTTCGGGCATTGATAATGATTGAATGGTTTCCAGTATTGCTTTAAACTGCTTTTTCATCAGCTTTTTATCCGCTCGGCCAAACTGGTCGGCATAGCCATCGGTGAATAAATAATAGGTGCGTTGTGTATTGAAAGTATGTAGCTCCGAGGTAAACGGTTGCGGATTATCCGTTTTGCCGATGGGTTGTTTGTTGGGTTTCACCTCGGTTAGTTCATCCCCTTCAAAATAAAACAGAGAATTATTAGCTCCGCTCCAATGAATGCTTACTTCTTCCCCAATTTGCTGTATCCCCATCAGCGAAATATCCATTCCGTCCTTCACATCCTCATTACTTTTCTCGAAGGTTTCAATCACTAACTCACGCACCTTATCCAATATTTTCCCGGTTTGTGTAAGATGAAATTCCTTCACGGCACGGTTTAAAGCATTGCTGCACACCACCGATACCATAGCTCCTGGAACACCATGCCCGGTGCAGTCGGCGGCGGCGATGAAGAATGTAGCCCCACCCGACCTCCCCAAAGGGGAGGAGGAAAATGCCGTTTCCTCGCCACTTGAATGCGTCAGCTGTTTTTGTTCTCCCCCTTTGGGGGAGCTAGAGGGGGCCGTAGCCGCTGTCCAATAAAAATCCCCGGCGACAATATCCTTAGGCTTATAAAGAATAAAGGAGTCAGGCAACTGTTCTTTAATGGATTTGAGCGAAGGCAGTATGGCAAACTGAATGCGTTGAGCATAAGTTATGCTGTCAATAATTTCATTTTTTTGATGCGATATTTCTTCCTTTTGCTTAACCACCTCGGCGGTGCGTTCTTCCACGGTTTGTTCCAGTATTCGCTTATCTTCCCGAAGTTGCCGCTCGCGGTATTTCACTACCGAAAAAACAGAAATCAACAAAAATGCCCCAAACCCAAAATAGGCCCAGTTAGTACGATACCACGGTGGCGTAATGGTGAACGAAAACGATTCCGGTTGGCTCCAAGTTCCGTTTGCATCCATTGCCATAACCTTAAACGTGTAGGATCCATAAGCCAAACCCGGGAATCGGGCTTCGTTGCTTTGCTGCATCGGTGACCAAGTTTCGTCCTGCCCTTCGAGCATAAACTTGTAAAAGAGTTTGTCGGGGTTTTTGAGCGAAATGCCGGTAAACTGAAAGGTGAGGTTATTTTCTTTATAGGTTAACCTAAGCACCTGCGGCAAGCTGAACCAAGGCTCCACCGAATCCGTTTTGGCTTTCCAGTCCACATCCTTATAAAACAATTGCAGCTTCGTGAATTGCAACTTCGGTGCAGGAATTTCCTTGCGTTCGAGATGTGGAGCAAAACGGGTAAGCCCTTTGCCGGTGCCAAACCAAATATTGCCTTGCGAATCTTTATCGATGGCATTGGTGTTGCATTCAATTCCAATAAATCCATCGGTTTTATCATAATTTCGGTGAGAAAGAATTTCGCCTTTTGTTCCAATATTCAACTTGGTAAACCCTTTGAGCGTTCCGACTATCAGCGTATTTTCATCCAAGAACATTAAAGATTGGACAGAATTAGAACCTAATTGTTTGGCATCAGCCACCAAAGAAATGGCGGTGGTATCCCTTTTTGAAATATCAAACTTAAACAAGCCTCCCGAGTTTGTACCTATCCAAATATTGCCAATTTTATCGGTTGCAAGAGTATTTACATCGATTGCAGTAAGGCCTTCCACTGTATCGAAAGTGCGGATTTTTTTACCTCCAGCATAGCGAGCCAAACCACCGGCAGTGCCAAACCATAACGAACCCCGTTTATCTTCCAATATCGTGTTCACTCCCTCATTGTTCATTTTCATTTCTTTGGTAGAAACACTAAAGAATTTTTTTCCATCAAACTGACTGATACCATTGGCTGTTCCTGCCCACAATATTCCTTTTGAATCTACATACAAACAGTTTATTCTTTCCTCCTCGAGACCTTGATGTGTATCGAAACGTGTAAAATACTTTCCGTCGTATTTCAAAATTCCTTTGTTGGTCGTTGCTACCCAAATATTATGATTGCTGCCTTTCCCAATCGCTATTGAGGTAATGAAATTGCTTGAAAGGCCATCCTTTTCCGTAAAGGTCTTAACGGTTGTCGCTCCATTATTGAAAGTCATTACGCTTAACCCTCCGCCATCGGTTGCTACCCATAGTCTTCCCAAGGAATCGGCTTTCACATCCATAATGTTGCTGTTTGCAAAGCCGGATTTCAGCCCGAAATGAGCAAATTCATCGCCTTGGAGCATTGCCAAACCTTCACCATTTGTACCAATCCAAATATTGTGTTCGGAATCTTCGAGAAAAGAAAGAATTTGATTGCTCGGCAGCCCTTGCTGGGTAGAATAATGTTCTAAGGTATAGCTTGAGGTTTTGGGTTGAGAAATCAATCGGGTAATTCCGTTTTGCCCTGTTCCCAGCCAAATATTCCCATTTTCAGCGGGAAGAATATCCCAAACTGCCGTATTAATCATATCTAATGGTATTACCTTTAAGTTGGGCGAGCTTATTTCGGGCTGTTCAATTGAAAAAGCACCAACGTCATACGTTCCCACCCAAATACTACCCTTTTTATCAGCGGCAATGCTGAGTAGCATATCCGAAGGGATTTTATCAGTGCCTTTAATTATGCGGTTTATATATTTACCATTGGTGGGATGCAGGATATTGATTCCGCCAAAGGTTGCTGCCCATATATTTCCGGCTTTATCTTCCACAAGGTCGAACACAGCATTGCTGCTAAACTGGTCTTTCTCGGTAAAATGGGTTATTTCGAATTTACCGTTCGGTTTGGGAGTAATTCTGTTTAGTCCACCATCGTCAGTCCCTGCCCAAATGTTGTGTTGCTTATCTTCCAAAAGGCAAAGAACTGTTGTCCCCAATAAGCTATCTTTAGCTGTTATTTCGGTAAATTCATGCCCGTCATAAATACTTATTCCTTGGTTAGTACCAAACCAAAGCCGCCCCTTACTGTCTTCTAAAATGCTGCGAAATGTTGTGCCTTGTAGTCCGTCCTTTTTTGTGTAATTGCGGAAAGTTTTACCATCGAAAGAGCTTAAACCTGCCCCCGTGCCAATCCATAAGTAGCCTCTTTGGTCTTGCTTAATGGCATAGATATTTGACTGTGGAAGGCCGTCGGTCACCGACCATTGGCGGAAGTTGTTGTTTTGGGCGTTTGTGACATTCCAACAAATAAAAAAAACAACGAGAAGGTGAATTGCTTTTCTAAAAGCCCACTTTGCCCCTGAAGCTATTTTGTTGGGGACATTTGCTTGTATTTGAAATTGGCGTTTTGCGATACCCCCCCCCTCCATATACCCCCTCACCCCCCTCCAGGCACCCCCCCTCCCCCCTCCAAAACCTAATTCATTAGGTTTTTTACCTAATGAATTAGGTTCAGGATATAACTCGGTAGGTTTTTTACTTAATGAATTAGGTTTGGGATATAACTCAGTAGGTTTTTTACCTAATGAGTTAGGTTTGGGATATAACTCGGTAGGTTTTTTACCTAATGAGTTAGGTTTGGGATATAACTCGGTAGGTTTTTTACCTAATGAGTTAGGCTCAGGATATAACCCGTTATGCTTTTTACCTCCTCCAATATATTCAGGATTAAAAGCCATTTGAGGGTTTGGTTTTCAGTTATTGGGGTTATTCTTTTATCCCTTCCACGCCCTACACCCGCTCAATTTCTGCTCCGAGGGCTTTTAACCGAGCATCAATATTCTGGTAGCCCCGGTCTATTTGTTCAATGTTGTGTATTGTGCTTTTCCCTTTGGCCGAAAGTGCAGCAATAAGCAGCGAAACCCCTGCACGAATATCGGGCGAAGTCATGCTAATGCCTTTTAGCTGATGCTGACGGTTTAAGCCAATAATGGTTGCCCTATGTGGGTCGCAAAGGATAATCTGTGCCCCCATATCAATTAATTTATCTACAAAGAAAAGGCGGCTTTCAAACATTTTTTGGTGAATGAGTACACTGCCTTTGGCCTGTGTAGCCACCACCAAAGCTATGCTGAGCAAATCGGGGGTAAAGCCTGGCCAAATAGCATCGGAAAGGGTGAGAATAGAACCATCAATAAAGGTGTCGATTTCGTAATTGTCCTGCTCGGGAATGAAAATATCGTCGCCACGGCGTTCAAGCTTTATGCCCAGTCGTTGGAAGGTGGAAGGGATAATTCCCAACTCATCGTACCCCGTGTTTTTAATCGTTATTTCGCTTTGAGTCATGGCCGCCAAGCCAATAAAACTACCTACTTCAATCATATCGGGAAGCATTTGGTGGTGTGTTCCGCCCAAATATTCTACCCCATCGATGGTAAGCAGGTTGGAGCCGATGCCGGTAATTTTTGCTCCCATCCTATTTAACATTTTACACAGCTGCTGAATATAGGGTTCGCAGGCAGCGTTGAAAATGGTGGTTGTTCCTTCGGCCATCGAAGCTGCCATAATTATATTGGCTGTTCCGGTAACCGAGGCTTCATCGAGCAACATATAAGCCCCTTTTAGTTTTGGCGACTCCACTCTGTAAAACTGCGACTCTTCGTCGTAAGTGAATTTTGCTCCCAAGTTTTGAAAGCCAATGAAGTGAGTATCTAAACGGCGACGGCCAATTTTATCGCCACCCGGTTTGGGAATATATCCCCGACCAAAGCGAGCCAAAAGCGGCCCTACAATCATTATACTTCCCCGCAAAGCAGCTCCCTGATTCTTAAATTTAGGGGAATTGATATAATCAATGTCCACATCATCGGCTTGGAAGGTATATTCTTCGGGGCCGGTGTGTTCCACTTTTACCCCCAAATTGCGAAGCAAATCAATTAATTTGTTTACATCTACAATATCGGGAACTTTGCTAATGGTGATTTTTTCGGGACTGAGCAATACGGCACACAGAATTTGAAGTGCTTCGTTTTTAGCCCCTTGCGGGGCAATTTCTCCTTTTAGGCGTTTGCCGCCGTTGATAATGAAGTGAGACATTGGATATAAGTTTGGTGAATTGGTAAATCTCTGAATGCTGACACAAATGTTTGGGTTTTGTGAATGGCAAATTTTACAGAATTACAAACTTTTCAATAGGGGGATGTTACAATTGAAATGGCGGGAAAGGGTGCTTTCTACCGAGAGAAAAACCCAATTCGACATTTACTGCTCGACCTTCTGAATTGCCTCAATAATAAAAGCTTAAAATCTCAACCGCCCCAATATCTTGGCGAAATAATCTTATCCTGCTTGTTTTTGCAGTTGAACTTAAACGACACCGAAAGTTCGTGGGAACCCGCAGTGTTATTACTTAATTTACTCACCGTTAAATCATACGAATAGAATACCCGAACAGGCTTAAACTGCACTCCGGCAGTGAAAATCATGGAATCAAAATTGTAAAAATTTGCTCGGAGACCAGCCCCGATAACGGCAAAAGCTATCCTGAAATTTTGATTGAATATTAATGATTGGAAATTTTGCTGTTGCTGATAAAGCACGCAAGGCATCATCCCAAAAATACCAGCCAATTTGAAATCTGCCCCAGCAATAGCTGTTAAGCGGATTGGCAGTCTGCTGCTACTATTGCCTTCTTTAGGTTGGGTTAAATGATTGGCCGAAAAGCCGGCGAAGAACGTTTTGCTGTATGCCGTAAGACCCGCACTTAGGTCGAAGAAGTTTCGATTGCCCGATGCAGGTCTTGTGGTAGTTGTGGAATAAATAAACCCATATCGTGGATCTATCATATCGCCAAATGTCAGCTTCGAGAAATCAATGCTTTTGTTTACCAACCCAAATTCTATTCCGGGAGCAATGGTTATTTTGTCTGCAATTTTGAATTGAAAAGAATACACACCCGATACACTCCACGTTTTTAGCGTTCCTTCTCCCGCTCTATCATGCATTACCCGTAATCCTACTCCGCCATGAAGAAAATTCACGCGTTGGTCATAAGTAAAATTGTAGGTAACGAAAGTTCCTGAAATAGCCGGCCATTGATTTCTGTATCCCAAAAATGCTCTTGAACATCCGGCACTGCCTGCAAAGCCCGGGTTATACAGCAGCGGACTGGAATATAACTGACTGCTTTGCGGGTCTTGGGCAAAAACTAAGGTTGATGCGAGGATTAAGAATATCGTAAAACCGAATTTCATAAAGCAAATGTATACTTTAACCAAGCTGCAAATTTTGAATTATCTTCTTTGCTTATATCGATTGCCTTAATCTAGCTAATTTCTCTGTAACAGTAATGACGAAATATGGGGGATTCTATCGTTTACCGGCTTTCAAATGCATAAATTCTGAGCAAAATCTCTCCAAATTAAATTCAGGAATAGAATTTCTCGCCTTGTTCGAAAACTCTTGATATCGTTCCTGACTCATCTCATTGAATTCAATTATGCGTTGCTTGAAATCTTCCGGGTTATTGCATAAGTATCCATTTATCCCGTGTTTCACAAAAAGATTGTTTTCCGGAATATCTGAACTCAGAACCGGTATCCCATTATTAAAACATTGCTTGGTCTTGAATGCTGACTTTGACCGATAAAACTCCTCATCAAGCAAAGTGGCTATTCCAATATCAAAATCCTTTATCCTGTTCTGAACTTCCAATTCGTCGTTCCAATTGATGTCTTGCGGAATATCCACCTCGACGTGGGTGAATCCTTTGAAATAATTCACCAGGAAGTCGAATTCGTTTTTTCGGGTGACACCCAAAAGGACTAGTTTCACAGGAAAAGATAAATCCATCAGAGCAGGAAAAAAGGATTGCAGTAGGCTTTCCTTGTGCCCTTTTGTGAAATCTCCAATCCAACCTATGGTGAGTGGTGTTCCCTTGGGGGTGATCTTAACAATCTTCAAATCCGGTGTTGGGCAGGGAATTAAAACTGTATTGACGTTGTGTTTAGATAAATTCTTATGCAACTCAGCACTTCCCACCGTAACCGTTTCGCAGTTCTTGACAAAGAAACAAATTGTACCCGGCGGATACCTCAAATAGTCGGCATCATCTACATCAAAAACGGTATTCCGCTTTCTAATCTTAATCAAAAACTTTAAGGAATTTGCATAAACAAAATTGGAATAAATGGACTGTATAACCACCAACGAATCTTCTTTCGGAAACAGTAGTGCAGATATGTACGCTTTTGTAAAAGACCATATCTGCATCCATTTGTAACCCGGGATTATGAAGTAGGAGTCAATTCCAAAATTTGCTTTCAGGAAATCTAAGGGATATTTACCTCTATAACGAACAGTGGGAGATTCTAAGCCATAGAATGTAAACCAATATACAAATTTTAGATTTGCTTCCAATAAATGGCCTTTTGTCTTGTTCAACAATAGACTTCATTCAATAAAGGTTAACTGTCCCCTAGCCCCCATAGCCGTCAGGCTAAGGGGTTTGATAAATTATATTGTAAGGCGATTTTCTTCCCTTTTTCTGCTGTTTGACGCATGTTTTGTGTGTTGATGCGGCCAATAAATCCAAGAGATTTCCGATACTTTTTTGTCCCTGTTTTACTG
>CANJNG010000039.1 GCA_947475205.1 Bacteroidota bacterium | reverse complement strand
TCGACAAGCCTTTTGATGAACCAAAGTACGAACCTGTCCAAAATCCAATTCAGGGGGTTCTTTTTTGAAAATACCTTTTTCAATCCCTGTAGCCCAATCAAATCAACAAATGTTCCGAACTAGAAAATCTTTTAGGACACTATTGGTTTAGAATATTTAATCTGTCTTCCATACATACTGGATAAATATTTTTGCTTGTCACAACATACTGTTCGTTAGTTTGACAATCAATATCTGTCCAAGAAGGGCCAGGAGTATTTCCTGGGTGTGTATGAAAATCTGCAATTGCTTGCAAGTTGCCAGGAATAGTTACTTTACCCTCTTCACCATAAACTATATCCATTACTTTTCCATTTGCCAATATATTACCTCCGACTTCTACACCACGAACATTACTTCTTTGAATTGCAGTACTTATTTTTGCATAACCGCTAAATTTCAAATATCCCATAGTCGGGTTTTTGTTGTAGTTATAATACCAATACCCCATATTTGCCATATACCCCGCATAAGAAACACCACCACCAATTAATGCTGACAAACCAATTTGTTCAAGGCTACCACCGTTCATTGCAGTACCCAAGCCTCCTGCAACAGCTCCTCCCACAAATGCACCTGCTCCACCTCCAATGCTACCACCTGCGAATGCTCCAATTCCCCCTGCTAAAAACCCAGTAGCCGCCCCCATACCAATATCTTTGCCAGATAATGCGGCAAAACCCGCACTTGAAACCCCTCCTGCAATAGCACCACCAGCAACATTTGCAGCAAGAAGGCTACCCGTTGAAGCCGCCACAGCACCACCCACATAGGCACCAATTCCCGCTGTAGCAAACCCAATTGAAGAACCAATCCAAAGGTATGGAAATACTTCCAATCCATGTTTTCCTTCGGCTTTAGCTATTTGATAGCCACTAATACCACCCAAAATGGCTCCAATTATGAAGTTAACCCATTCCCCATCCGGGTCGGTATATTTCATTGGATTATTTAAGCAATAGCTATACCGATTATATCCTTGGGTGTTTGTTGCACCTTGTACAAAGTTGTCCACTGCAAGAAATCTACCCAACTTTGGGTCGTATAAACGGGCATTCATGTTTATGAGGTCGAACTTAGGAAGGTGCTCATGGCCGGTGAAACCACGGTTAAACCAGGGCAAACCCCCTCCAACTCCCCCTTGAGAAGGGGGAGAGCTTAGGGCAGTCCATAAATCAGGCGACCTATGCTTTCCCCAAGGGTCGAAGCTTTGCTCACTATCGTCTATTATTTCGCCATCCTGACCTGTTAGGGATAAAATACTTCCCAAATGGTCTTTATGTACATAAAAGTATTTGCCATCTTCACTATTCTTTTTTACATAGATAGCAGCCAGTCCATCGGGGCAGGGAATGTAGTTTATTTGAGAAGAAAGCACAGCACACAAACCACTTGTGGATTGAAACCCCAAGTTATGGTTAGTTGTATTTTTGCTGTTTAAAGTCATTTAAAACTTAATTTGACTTTTTATTCTTTGCGTTTGTACCTTCATACCTTTTCCCCGTCTTGAAAGACGGGGGCTGTTTTGTAGTAATCTCTCCTAAATCCCTATAAAACCCAGGATACGATTTACTAACAGCCTCGGCATTCTCAATTTCAATGTGTGATTCAGACACTAAACTCAACAGGGACAAAGCCATTGCCATTCGGTGGTCGTTATGTGAGTTTACTTTTCCGCCAAGGACTTTTCCGCCCTTGATGAACATTTCATTTTCGGTAAGATTTACCGAGATGCCCAACTTTTGAAACTCGTCCCTGATGGCTAATGCTCGATTGCTTTCTTTATTAATCAATCGATGGGTGCCTGTAATTTTGCTCGTCCCGGTGCAGCAGGCGGCCAATACTGCCAAGGATGGAAATAAATCGGGGCTGTGGGTGGCATCGAACTCAAAAGCATTCACTTCATTTTTTGAAACTGAAATGTCATTGGAAGTTACTAGTGTGTTTGCTCCACATTGTTTCAAAACAGATAAAATTGCTTTATCGGCCTGAGCTGAATTGGGGTTTAAGCCTTTTACTGAAACTCTGCCTGCAATAGCTCCGGCAACCAATAAAAATGCTGCTCCAGACCAATCACCTTCAATGGTATATTGGCTTGGTGTTGGTATTTGATTTCCTTTAATTTCAAAGATCTGAAAGTTCGTGTGTTTTATGGAAATGCCGTAATGAGCCAAAATATCCAATGTCATTTGAATGTAAGGAATACTCTTTAAACTTTTGACATGAATAAGGCTATTTCCGTCTAAAAGGGGAAGAGCAATAAGTAAGCCTGTGAGTAATTGAGAACTTTCGGAACCATCGATAGTAATTTCGGATGCTTCCATTTTACCCTGAATTACAAGAGGGAGTAGGCCGTTTTCTTCATGCACTTCCTTTCCTAATTGCCGGAGTGCATCAATTACCATATTCATTGGTCTGGTTAGCAGGGAACCACTTCCGGTGATTGTAATTTCCTGCTCAGAAAGGGCTGCAATGGGGCTGAACATTCGGGCACTTAATCCTGCTTCGCCACAATTTAATATAGAGGCAGAAGGGTGAACTTTCTTACTAACTATACTTAGTTGTGAGCCTGAAATTTGGATTTCGGCTCCTAAACTTTGAGCAATACTTATTGCTGCTTCTGCATCGGCACTGGGTTCGTAGCCATTGATAATGAATTGGCCTTCGCCAAAAACGGCAATGGCAATGGCTCGCTGTAAATAACTTTTAGATGCTGGTGCGGTTAGTACTCCATCGCAACCTGAATAATGCAGTGAAATATTCACCAAAAAGGGAATTATTCCTTAACGGGTTTGTGTGACCCAACTGCATAGCTTAACCCTATTTGCGGCGAAACGCCCAATTGGGGGTGAATGGTGCTGGATACGTCTATTTTCATTCCGCCAAATTTTAGTCCTATACCTATTCCGTTTTGGAATGGATTTGTGGAAATTCCGGTACGGATAAACACCTGCTTAACGGGAGCATATTCAATTCCGAATTTCATAAACGGACGGAAATCCACATCTTTTTCGCACTCGGTGGTAATAAACACTTTATCGGAGAATTTGTAAAGCAATCCTAAACGAAAGATAATGGGTACCCGCTCGTTGTTATAGCTTGCCATTTTGGTCAGCATAGGATTAAAGACATGAAAACCAAGTGTTAGGTTTTTTAATATTTTGGCCTGAATTCCCACCTCGCCTGTAAATAATCCTTTACGGCCATAGCCTTCGCCAATTCGCACACCTTGATAATTTATCTGGATTCCCACCGAAATTACCTCACCAAACGCCCTAGAATAGGCTAATCCTATTTTGGTTTCTTTGTATAGTTTGCCGCCTGTACCAATATATGACACTCCAAGTACGCCAAACTTTCGGAGTGGAACAGCTAATGCAATTGCCCCCGTGCTAAGGTCTTTCAGGAGGAATTTATTGTCGAAATATACAGCGGCTTCCAAGTGTTTAAGATAGCCTAAACCTCCCTGATTGTTGTGAATTGCCCATATATCGCTCAAGCAAACCGAACTGCCACCCAATGCTGCACTGCGAGAACCAATTGGAAAGTTTTCGTTGCCCGCAAAAGCGTTCAGGCTGAACATTAGTGCGGCTGAAACGAAAAGGAATTTTAGAACTCTCATTGTAAATTTCTAATTAGTATCCACCACTTTACCTTCGCCCGATATTTCTGACCGAACTACCGGATAGCCCTTTAAACGAACATCGCCAGTACCTCTGATTTTAGCGTTCAAATTCTTTTGTACAAACACCTCTACTGTTCCCCAACCGTTGAAATCCACATCGGTGTCGTTGGTTTCGAGGCCAAAAGCATAAATTTGACCACTCCCCGGAAGTTTGATAAAGTGGTTGTTTGCACTTCCCGAAAGGCTTATTCTACCTGAACCGGAAAGGGTTGTGATAACTTTAGCGGCATCGGTTTTTACAAAGATATCTCCGGCTCCAAGTATTTTAAATTCTACAATATCGCAAAGTAGTTTGGTGTTGGAATATATGTTTCCTGTGCCTTTTACTTCGAGGCGGGTAATTTGCGGAATGGTAATAAATACCTTTGGGTTGGGCGTTTTATCTGAAAAGCATCTTTCGCTGCTAATAGAAATAGCTCCACCCGAAACATCTATTTTCAGTGCATCGAGTATAATTTTACTTCCCGAAATGCTAACGCTTTGGTCTTTGCCTTGTGAAACATACACATCTACATCGGCACTAAGCTCAACGCCTGAGAAGTTTTCTAATTTCAATGCCTTCACCAACGTGTCGTTATCGGCTTTGAGGCAGGGTTTCATGCCTTGCTGTTCGCAGGAAGCAAACAGCACGACTATCAAAAATGAAAACAGGCGTAGGGTTCTTTTCATTATGGGGCGAATGTATGCGTTTTCTTTTTTGAAAAATTGGGAATGCTGAAATTGTGAGTTTTTATTTGGGCAAATCGTTTTGTTTGGATACTTAACAGCGACATTTGTGGAGCCCCCAAAGTCCTTAGCAACGAAATAAAACCTTTCTTCGCACCCTAAATGCCAACTTTCACCAAAACCGAACGCTTATGCGGTGTTAAGAGCATTGAATTGCTGTTTAAAGAAGGTAAATCGGTGAAGGCCGGTCCGGTAAAAGCTCTTTTCCAGCAACATGAAAGTGGTAAACTTGAAATTAAAGTTGTGATGGTAGTTCCAAAGCGAAATTTCAAATTGGCACATGACCGCAACCGGATAAAACGGCAGATGAGGGAAGTGTGGAGGTTAAAAAAAGAAAAATTGCACCATGCACTCGATTCACAAACATTTACTTTGCATTTGGGTTTACTCTATATTAGTAAAAGTCTGCCTGAATATGTTGAGCTTGAAAAGCGAATCGACTCCATTATTAACCAATTAGCAATACATGTTAAACCGAATACTGGCACTTCCGCTAATTTGGCTGATTAAGTTTTACAAATCGGCTATATCGCCTTATTTGCCACCGGCTTGCCGATATACCCCAACGTGTTCGGTGTATAGCTTGGAGGCAATTCAAAAATATGGCCCTTTCAAAGGGGGATGGATGGCATTTAAACGTATTCTTTCCTGCAATCCCTGGGGTGGACATGGATATGACCCTGTGCCATAAGATTAGTCTATGTATGAATTTCTAGCCAATTGCACTAAATCAGTTTTCTTTCTCACTTTTTTTCTTGGAAAAAAGTAAGCAAAAACCGTGGAAACTTCCGAGGCAATTTCCCCCAACGGCTTTGGCCGAAGGGGAAACCGCGGAAGGGAATCACCCAAACGCCCTTTGCCAGCCCTTCGTGATTCCCACCGCTATTGCTGGGAAGTTTCCGGGGCAAAGCCATTTGGTGATTCTATGAAATTAGTCAGATTTATCTATATCTGATCCATACTCATTTTAAATATTAGACATTCTCTTTATTTGGCGGGCGTTTAGAGCATCATTCTTCAAGAAAGTTTAATTTATTTGCAAACTTTTTCAATTATTTATGAAAGTCGTTATACATTTGTACTCTCATTTATAAATTTCAGACCAAGGGAAGCACTTCTACTCCACCTATCTTTTTTCAAATCGGTCAAGATTTACTTTAATTTTTCTTAGTGTTTTTATGTGTTAGAACTTGAATAAAGTTCATAGCATATTGGGTATTTATCATTTTAACTTTAACCAAGGAGGGCATTCAGCATACTTATACTTTTCTGTTTTAATTAATAACCTATCTGCTCCCCAGCAGATTACAAACAATGGAGGTAAGTATGAATGCGTACAGTCTATCGGACAAGCAACTTGTCCAGTTTTATGCAAATGGCAGCGAAAAGGCTCTCGAAGTGTTACTTCACAGGCATAAGCGTAGAGTATTTTCATACCTAAAAGTTATTTTAGGAAGTAGAGAAAGGGCTCAGGACACGTTTCAGGACGTTTTCATAAAAGTGATTGATGAAATAAAAACGGGGCGATACATAGAGGAGGATAAATTTATCCATTGGGTATTCAGAATAGCACATAATATGGCTATAATGGAACAACGCAAACGTAAAAATATGCCTACATTTAAGGGCGAAGAAGATGGTCTAAATCCCGCTGAATATGTTTTATGCCCTAACTCTTTGAAAGAAGATGAAATCAATACTGAGACCAATGCTGAATTGATAAGGGCACTTATTCGCAAACTGCCCACCGAACAACGGGAAGTGCTTATTATGAAAAATTACTCCAATATGACCTTTAAGGAAATTGCGGATATAACCAATGTAAGTATCAATACCGCAATTGGAAGAATGCGATATGCGGTGTGCAGCCTCCGCGAAATGCTGGATAATTATAGTTTGGAACTGGTGGCTTAGAAACCCCCTCTAATTAACCACCTCCACATCCATAGTTTCGCAATGGTATTCTCGGTAGGTTTTGGGTTCTGCTTTTTGGGTTTTCTCGCCGTTCTTCTTAGCTTTAATCATTTTTTGAATGATGCGGTTTCGTTCAAGAGCCAATTGCTTGCGGGCTTCGCTGTCTTTATTAATATCATAATAGCAAGTGCCATCAACAAAAGTGTATTCAGCTTTGGAATAAACACTCAGTGGATTGCCACTCCATAAAACCACATCGGCATCTTTTCCGGGCTTAATGCTTCCGGTTTGTTTGTCAAGATGCAGCAGTTTAGCCGGATTTAACGTTACCATTTCCCAGGCATCCTGCTCCGAAACACCACCATACTTCATTGTTTTGGCTGCTTCCTGATTGAGGCGGCGACCCATTTCGGCATCATCGCTATTAATGGCAGTAACCACACCCTGCTTATTTAACATAGCAGCATTGTATGGAATGGCATCGTTTACCTCCCATTTATATGCCCACCAGTCGCTGAAGGTGCTGCCGCCAATGCCACGCTTTTTCATTTTGTCGGCTACTTTATAGCCTTCCAAAATGTGGGTAAATGTATTTACGGTAAAGCCCATACTGTCGCCAACGTGCATCAGCATATTTATTTCACTTTGGACATAGCTGTGGCAGGTTATGAAACGTTTCTTATCCAATATTTCGTTCAGAACTTCCATTTCGATGTCGCGGCGGGGAGCAGCAGCGGCGGTTTTAGATAAACCGGAAAGCGATTTGGTATTCTTATATTCTTTCGCTCTAATAAAAGCATCGTAAAAGGTTTGTTCAACTCCCATTCGGGTTTGAGGGAAACGCACCGTGCTGAAATCGCCCCAATTGCTTTGCTTCACATTTTCGCCCAAAGCAAATTTTATAAAGCCATCAGCACCTGCAATCTTCATTTTTTCGGGCGAAAGTCCCCAGCGAAGCTTAATGATACCGCTTTGTCCGCCAATGCAGTTTGCCGATCCGTGCAGCAACTGAGCAGCCACCACACCGCCCGAAAGCTGACGGTAAATGTTTACATCGTCGCAGGTAATTACATCGGCAATGCTAACTTCGGCGGTAACGCTTTGTGTGCCTTCGTTCACTCCTTTACTGATGGCAATATGGCTGTGTTCGTCAATAATGCCTGAGGTAAGATGTTTGCCTGTAGCATCAATCACCTTCCCTCCTACTCCATTGAGATTTTTACCCACTGAAACAATTTTACCATTATCAATCAGCACATCGGTTTCTTTCAAGATTCCATCCTGTTCATTAGTCCAGACGGTAGCATTTTTGAAGAGTACCTTTTCGGCAACCGGCAATACTTCATTGCCATAAGCACTGAAAGGAAACATCACCGGACGAGGCTTTATAGAATCAATTTTGGAAGTGTCTTTCTTGGCTTCTTCGGCAAAAGGCTTTTGGAGAGTAGCAAGCCATTTCACTAAAGTTCCATCAACTAACTGCCCTTCACCGCTAAGTTTATTTGGTTCAATAATACCGGAAAGGCGAATTTTAGCTAGGTTCTTCTTTTCAGGATTGAAAGAAAGTGTAATGAAATTGCGGGAAACAGCAATGTCCACCGCCGTTTTGTTCGTGTCGGCTGGTAAGGTGATTTTCACTTCGGGCTTAGTCGTTTCGCCTTTCACTATTAGCGAATAGCCTTCCTTTTCTCCAATCTTTAAATTGTAAGTTCCCCGAATATCTACGACATCCTTATCATTCAAAACAAACTGTTTGCCTTTCACCCAGTTTTCGTGGATTATGGCTTTTTTATCAAAAAGCTTTTGGCTTGTGATAATGAAGTTGGCCAACATGCCCACTTTCAGACTTCCAGTTTTGTCAGCAATACCGGCAATTTCGGCAGGAGTTTGAGTCAGTGCTTTTAAGGCTTCGGTTTCGGGCAAACCATTTTCAATAGCTTTACGAATTTTAGTCCAGAAGTCGCCTTTATCCTTCAAGTCAGCTGAAGTAATGGCGAACTTTACTCCGGCTTTTTGCAAGGCTGAAAGGTTTGTGGGTGCTAATTCCCAGTGTTTTAAATCTTCGTAAGCTATTTCGCGTGAATCGTAAATGTCATCGGCATCAAAGGCATCGGGGAAATTCAACGGAACAATGAAGGTTGCATTAGTTGCTTTTATTTCGGCAACCCGTTGGTATTCATCACCGCTACCTTTTAAGATATACTGCACCCCGAATTCATCGCCCACTTTATCGGCACGAAGCGAAGAAAGTTTGTCGCCTGCCTCAAATATAGCGGGCAAAGTCTGGGTTTGATTCCAAGCTTCTAAACTCAGGTTCATTTCCTGCAATTTGGCTTTCTCGGATTTATACCACTGCCCGTCCATATAGGTTTGACGCAGCAGGGCAATGCTACCCATCAGCGAAGAAGGATAATCCTGCGTGCTTGTGCCTTTATTGAAAGAATAATGGGCAGCTACTTTTTCTTTCAGCATCATCAAGTTTTCCTTTTCATCGCCCAATAATACAGCCGCAGAAGTGCCACGGGCAATGCCATCGGCAAGGAAAGTTAAGGCTGAACTGAATCCCATTTTACGCAATTCAGCAGCCTTGTCTTTATTGTATATAAACAGTTTAGCGGCATCGGTTTCGGGTTTCAAAGCCTGATTCCAGGCAAAAGCACCACGGGTAGCGGTTTCTAACTGAGGGCCGGGGTTATCTTTTCCTTTTTTCACCTCGGGCATTCCGTAACCGGAATAACATTCCACCAAACCCGGATAGATGAACTTTCCTTTCAAATCGGTTACGCTTGCATCGGCAGGAATAGGCAGATTTGCACCTACTGCTTCCACCTTCCCATCACGGATTATAAGTGTGGCATTTTCTATTACGGTTTGATAGTCGATAAATATTGTAACGTTGGTAAAGGCCGTACCGGTGTGGTTTTTATTGTGGGTTCCGTTTACCTGAAACGTCACCTGAGCGTGAAGCAAGTGCCCAATTAATAAGGCAAACAGTAATAGAATTGTCTTCATTTTATTCATTGGGCGAAAGTAATCAGGATTTAGAAAGAATAAAGATTGTTGATTATGCTGTTGTAACAATGATTTCTCCTGAATTGAATCCAATCCTATTTTTGCCAAAAGAAAAACATTTTGAAAACCCAATTCTTTGCTTCTCTCGTTTTTCTTTTCTTTTTAGGAAGTGCAATTACTATTCAGGCACAGGGCTGGACGGTGAGCAAAACTATAAGCGACGACTTTACGCAATTCACTGCCGATAATCTCGAAAATGTTTACACGCTCAGGAAACACGAACTCAAGAAATTCCGGCCCGATGGCACTTTATGGTTACGGTTCAGCAATATTTCTTTGGGTGATATTTCCTTTGTAGATGTTACGAATCCGCTCAAGATTCTGGTTTTCTATAAGGACTTCTCCCGCATACAGTTTCTCGACAATATGCTGGCCGAACGCAGTGCCGTTATTCAACTTCAGCAATTGGGGTTCGACCAAGCGGTGGCGGTGTGTACTTCGTTCGATAATGGTTTCTGGCTTTTCGATCAGCTCAATTTTGAACTGGTGCGGTTTAACCAAGATTTTGTGCAAACTCAGGACATCAAAAACCTAAACCAGATTCTGGGGTATGAATTTATCCCTAATTTCATTACCGAACACAACAACTGGGTGTATATGAACGTGCCCGAAAAGGGCATTTTGGTATTCGATATTTATGGAACCTATTTTAAAACCATCCCCATCACCGGTCTGCCAGATTTTCAGGTGGATGGCGACTTGGTTTATTATTTGCAGGCCGGAAAATCAATGGCCTATAATATGAAAACGCTTCAAACCTCTACACTGGAGTTAGCCGATACTGTGCTAAAGTTCTGCATTGTGAGGGGTAGGATTTTCTCGCAGGCTGATGCCGACAAGAAAATCATTAAACTATGGAGCAAGCCATAAAAGAAAAAAACTGGAAAGCACTTCGATTCCCCGTTTTATTTGTAACCGCAATTTGGGCAGTACATCTTTTCCTTTATTTTGAGAAGATACATGCCTTCACCTATGGCGTTTATCCCCGAACCTTATCGGGTTTGACCGGGATATTTAGCTATCCCTTTATTCACGAAAACTTTCAGCATATCTTCAACAATTCAATTCCAATCTTGGTGTTGGGATGGGCAATTTTTCATTTCTATAAAGAAGTTGCTCTTAAAACGGTAGTCTATATCTGGTTGATTTCGGGCTTTTGGCTTTGGATTATTGGCCGCCCTGCTTACCATATCGGAGCCAGCGGACTTGTGTATGGCTTCGCGGCCTTCCTATTGCTTAGTGGTATTTTACGCCGCGAACCCCGAGTGGCCGGAATCTCCCTGTTGGTTATTTTCCTTTACGGAAGTTTGGTTTGGGGTTTGTTTCCTATAGAATACAATATTTCGTTCGAAGCTCATCTTTGTGGCACTATTGCCGGATTGGTTCTGGCCTACCTCTACCGAAATACAGGCATACAAAAGCAGGAATTTGTGTGGGAAGAAGAGGATGAAATCGAAGTGTTACAGACCGAAGAGGAAGGCAATGGCAGTGCTGATTCCACCCAAAGTGTTGTAGTAAATTACACTTTTGTTCAGACGGAGAAATAAAGTTGCATCGGAAGATGTATCCAAAAGTAAAATTAGCGATAGGATTTTTTGCGAAAAATTTCAAGTCTAATAGCCTTCAATTAATTAAATCGGAAGTTATGAATTATAATATCCTAAATCATTGTTTCTGTAAGGATGCTTACGTTTCTTTTCTCACTTTTTTTCTTGGAAAAAAGTAAGCAAAAACCGTGTAAACTTTTTAGGCAATTTTACCCAACGGCTTGGGCCGAAGGGGAAACCGCGGACAGGAATTACCCAAACGGCTTTTGCTTTCGCTTCGTATTTCCTGCCGCTATTGCTGAAAAGTTTACGGGGCAAAGCCATTTGGTGATTCTCTGGATATAGTCGGGTTATTTTATGTCTAATCCATAACTCACGTTATTTATCACAAGCACTTAAAATAATCAAAAGGCTCTAAGCAGTCTTTGCAGCGATACAAGGCTTTGCAAGCTGTGCTTCCAAACTGGCTGATGAGTTCGGTATGGGTAGATTTGCACAGCGGACAAGTAATGTTTTTGGGATTACCCGTTAGCAGGCTTTTGTCTGATGAAGCTGTTTCGGGAGGAGCAATGCCGTATTCCTGAAGTTTTCTTCTACCCTTTTCGCTCATCCAATCGGTAGTCCAAGCAGGGGCATATACCATTTTTACAGAAACATTCGAGTAACCGTTCTTATTCATTTCGGCTACAATTTCATCCTCGATTACCTTCATAGCCGGGCAGCCGCTGTAGGTAGGCGTAATTTCTATTTCCACCCTATCCCCTACCCTTTCGGCCGAGCGAACAACGCCCAAATCAACTACCGATAACACAGGAATCTCGGGGTCGGAAACATTTTCGAGGATAGAAAGTAGTTCTGGTGAAATCATTATGCAATAAGAAAAACGGTTTTCAACTCTTCAGCCTTTTGGTTTAGAAAATCAATATGGGCAATGAGCTTGGGTTTCAACTCTTCTTTTTTAGAAAGAACGAACTTCAACCGTTCAGCAATCAATGCCGGATTATCATTTGATGAAACCACCAAAAGCTGTTTAAGTTCTTCATTATCATCAAATATTCCATTGTTATCGCTGCATAGGCATGGAATTCCCATGGCCAAACTTTCAGTAATAACTTGGCCCCAACTTTCGCTAAAGGACAAATAAAGTGAAGCATCACAGCTTCCTAGGGCTTTCAAAAAATCGGAATGACTGCTATGCGGATGGGTAACAATTCTGTCTTTAGAATTCCAAAATTCAAAATCCTTGCTATTTCCCCACAAATGAATTTCAGAATCTTTTACCAACAAAGCAGCAGCAACCTGATTGTGTAGATTTTTATTGAAGTTACCTCCTCCGGCAATGGCGATTCGCGGTTTTTCCAAAGTACCATTTGATGAAACTACCCCTTCTGGAATCGGACAATTAAGAAATAGATTAAAACTGTTTGGCGTGGCTAATTCTTGAAAGGTTTCAGCCAATCCCTTCTTAACAAATCCAATTTTATCGATTTGCGAGGTTCGAAGCATTTCCATCATTCGGGCAAAAACAGACAGTCTTTCCGGCGATTCGGCCAGTTCGCTCAACGCTCCATGAAAAATGACTCCGGTTTTGATGCCGAGCAGCTTGAGTGTAGCCAGTAAATCTAAGAAATAAAGATGATGTCCGCTGCAAATAACCTGTTTAAATTTGGCTGCTGAAATAAGTTTGACAAACTGTTGATTTTGCTTTTCGTTAAACAGCGGTTGCGAATAATACTGCGGAACTTCTAAAACAGCATCACCAAAAAGCCGTTTAGTAGCATTGCTCACACCCACCCAATTCATTCCTGTGGGTTTGGGTACCAAAACTAAGTAATCGTATTTCTGCCTTATTGCCAGTAGCTCCTCCCCTACCCTTTCCAGTTGGGACTTTGCCTCGGCTTGCTTGTCGAAATGCTTTTTAATTCTGCGGAGGGGCATATTTCAGATATTCTTTAGACTTGGATGGTTGTTTGGAAAACTCAAATCCAATTTTCCAAAAGTAGCGTTTTGCCAGTTGCCACAGAAAATCGCGTTGCTGTTTAGCATCAAGCTCTTGTGCCGACGGCTTTCTTCGTACTTTCCCAAACCAAAAGAAAAAACCATCCAGTAAAAAGTTTAGAGCGAACAAGCCAATATAGGCCAAATAGTAGGGCAGCCCTTTCACTTTCCGTAAACAAAGCCAAACCGAAATTGTAATTTGAGCCAGTTTGTTTTTAGAAACTACCGGGCTACCGCCATCATAATGCAAAACGGTGGTTTCGGTATGAAAAAAGTGTCGGAAACCTGCTTCGCTTATGCGGTTGCACCATTCTATATCTTCGGCATACATAAAGAAATCTTCATCTAAATAGAAGTTGTGCTTCTTGAATATTTCCGCATTGAATAGTGCAAATGCACCACCAATCCAAAGGGCTTCGTGTTCCTTACCGTGAAGTTCGGTTTTAATTTCGAGGTAGTTTTTGTATTCAATTCCAAACCACGATTTGAATAAAATCACCATTGGGTTTCCTTCCCAAAGCTTAACGAAAAACGGAGCGTCCGTATTGGAATTCAACAATACCTTTCCTGTGTCATCCACCATTCGGCAAGAGGTTAATCCGGTGGGTCGCTTGGCTTCGCTTTCTTGATGATACCTTAAAGAGTGAGAAAGTGTGGTTTCAAAAAACTCGGTATCTGAATTGAGCAATAAAACGTATTGCCCGGTTGCTGCTCTGATTCCAACATTATTGGCTCTAGCAAATCCGGCATTGTAACCGGTTTGTATCCATTTTACGGTGGGGAATTCGGTTTGCACCATTTCACCGCTTTTATCGGCTGAGGCATTGTCCACCACAATAATTTCAATTGATATTTCCTTGCTGTAGTTGAAAATGCTTTTCAGGCAATTCCGCAACAAATCGCAGGTATTGTAATTGACGATGACTATTGAAACGGTGGGTTGCAAGGGTTTTGCTGAATTGCCAATTTGCAATCTTTTAGAGCAATCTCAATAAATCCTCTACCCTTTCGAGCACAAGATTCAATTGCTGTTCGCGGGTTAAATCGGAATTATCTAACTCAATAGCGTCATCGGATTTTGTAAGCGGGTCTTCGTTGCGGTGGGTGTCGTCGTAATCACGCTTTACTAAATTCTCTTTTATCTGACCAAACCCTGCTGTGTCGCCTTTGGCTTTCAATTCTTCAAAACGGCGTAATGCTCTAATATCGAGGTTGGCATTCATAAACAGTTTCAATTCGGCATCAGGGAAAACCACTGTTCCTATATCGCGTCCGTCCATCACCACCCCTTTGTTTTTACCAAAATCTTGCTGCAGTGTCCGCATCTTGGTACGCACTTCTTTCACGCTGCTCACTTCGCTAACCTTTTCGCTCACTTCCATTCTTCGGATTTCGTTTTCCACATTCTGGTCGTTGAGATAAGTATCGGAAGCATCACGCTCGGCATTGAACCTGAAACTGATGTGTATTTCGCCCAAGCGGGGAATCAGCCTTTCGGTATCTAATGCACCCGACTTGTATAAGTTGTTTTGCATGGCAAACAGGGTTACCGCCCTGTACATTGCCCCTGAATCAATATATGAATAGCCCAATTTTGCGGCTAATTCTTTAGCTATTGTGCTTTTCCCGCACGAAGAGTAGCCATCAATGGCTATCGTTATTCTTCTTTTCATCGGGCGGACTCTGTGTTTTTTTCTTGCTTTTAAATGAATCTAAATTGGTGCTGATAGTTATGTGGTTTGTACCTCCTGCCAATGAATAAGAGGCTCGTGCATAGCTGAGTTCAAATTTCGAGATCCGAATACCGAATCCATAGGAAAAGCCAACCAAAGCCACTCGGGTAGGCACTTTCATTTCCTGACGGCGTTGGTAATTATAACCAAAACGGAAAAACAGCGACTTAGCAGGGATAATCTCAACCCCAAAAATAAAGTGCCGCATAATTTTATCGCCAATGCGTGGCTTTACGGCTTCTACTTCGCCAGTAAGCGGGTCGGTTTTGGGTTTGGCATTTGGGTCGTTTGGGGCAAGATTGGGTCGGTTAAGGTTTGTTACAACCATCGAAAACCGAACAGGTACATATTTTAATTTGTGCGAAACACCTACTTGTATTTCAAAGGGTAGAGGTCCACCATTTCCTTTGGTGTAAGCTTTAAAATTACCCCCGAAATTCTTAATTAACGCTGTAACGGCGGTGCTTTTATTTTTGCTGTGATAAGAAGCAGCATAGTCCAAAGCCATCCCAAACGAGTTGTAAATGTCGTATTGCGAATAGAGTAACTTAACCGTTGCTCCCATATAGAATACACTATCAAATGCCCGGCTATAAGTCCCGCTAAGCACATAATCGGCAGCGGTGAAAGTGCCTTGAACTACTCCGGTTTCATCGGTTTTATTGAATTTTCCGTAATTGGAATAAAGTATCGAAGCAGCCCAATTGCCCTTCTTTTCCATACTTTGAGCATAGCCGATATAGCCATAATTTATTCCACCGAAATAATTAACAAAATTGAACGCAAGGCTTTTGTTCATTTCGGCAGTTAAAGCCGATGGGTTTTCGGAAACGAGGTTTAAATCTTTATCGCGAACCCCAATTGCGTGTCCACCAAGGGCTGCAATGCGGGCAGGAACAGTGAAATTAAGCACTTCATAAACGTTTTTTCCACCCAACTGGGCAAAAGCCTGTTGAGAACTGAAACCGCAAAGGGCTGATAAGAAGGCAAAAACAGAAAGTAGGGAGTTTTTATTCACCACGGCAAATTAAATTAAAAAGTATATAGGTAACGTGAAGTGGGGAATAATATTGTGTGGAATTGAAAATATTTTTTGGGGGTATGAATGAATAGTACTCGGAACACACAGTTATGAATGAATAACACTACTATTCAATCCCTCTATTCTTTGTATATCTCTACCACTGACTCACTCCCTTCGGCCAGTTTGCCCCGATACATACCTTCGGAGTTAAATACCAAGGAAATGTTGCCCTTTGCATCAACGGCTATCAAACCGCCTTCGCCGCCTAGTTTTACCTGTTTTTCTAAAATAACCTTTTCGCAAGCTTGCTGCAACGAAAGCCCGGCATATTCCATTAAGCAACTTACATCATAAGCCACCACGCCTCGAAGAAAGAATTCTCCATGGCCGGTGCAGGAAATAGCCGCTGTTTGATTATTGGCATAAGTGCCTGCCCCTATTACCGGACTATCGCCTACCCGTCCGAAACGTTTATTGGTCATGCCCCCGGTGCTGGTGCAAGCGGCTAAGTTGCCGTGTTTATCCAATGCTACAGCTCCCACAGTGCCAAACTTCTTTTCGGTGTGGTCGAGAAAAGTGCCACCTTCCAATCGGGCTTCTTCCAACTGCTTTAAGCGAAAATCGGTATGAAAATATTCATCCGATTCAAAGGCTATTGATTGCGTTCTGGCAAAATCAGACGCACCTTTTCCTGCCAGTAAAACGTGTTCGGAGTGTTCCATTATGGCACGAGCCAATTTCACCGGATTGCGAATATTCTTAACTCCTGCCACAGCACCGGCCATTAAGTTATCTCCTCTCATAACAGAAGCGTCCAATTCATTAACGCCATCGGCAGTAAACACGGCACCCCGTCCGGCATTAAACAACGGACAATCTTCTAAGAAAACTACAGCGGCAACCACAGCATCGAGCGATGAGCCTCCGTTTTTTAATATGCTTTCCCCGACCTTGAGTGCATCGTTTAATGCTGCTTTGTATAGCAATTCCTTTTCGGGCGACATGCTTGATTTGGTAATGGTTCCGGCTCCGCCGTGGATGGCAAGGGTGTACATTTATAGAGTATTGAGTAATAAGTATTGAGTAATGGGTAATTGTGGTGGATGTTATCGGGAGCAGATTAGCCACAAATTGGAGTTAAATATTTCGCATCAAAAATACTGTTTTAGTTTTTGGGTGAGATGATATAATTTGGGTTGAAGACTGTATTCCTCCCACAACTTCCATAAACCAAATGCAATTACTTTTGTCGCTAAATGGAAACCACCACCACCTCCCCAAAACCGCTCCCGATTGTAAAAGGACATTGGCTTTTTAAGAACGCTTTAGAAATAAAGGCGGGAATGATTGAATTTGTGCAGAAGTATTCCAAATCGTATGGCGATATATTCTTTGTAAATACGCTCAAAGAGGAAATGGTCATAATTAATCATCCCGATTACGCCAAGCATATCTTTCAGGACAACAATAAAAACTACATTAAAAGCTTTGCTTATCAGGTGTTGAGGTTGTTTTTGGGGAATGGCTTACTTACTTCGGAGGGCGATTTCTGGCTTCGGCAACGCAGGCTGGCTCAGCCAGCTTTTCATCGCGAACGCTTGCAAAAGCTTACTGAAAGCATGATAGAGTCCACCGATAAGTTTGTGGATAAAATGAATGAAAACGCCAAGAATGGAGCGGAATTTAATATGGCTCATGAGTTGAATGGACTTACACTCGACATTGTTTCTAAGGCTTTGTTCTCGTCGGATATCAGTGAGAGTATGGAAAAAGTGCGTACCTCGATGGATATTGCCAACGATTTTGCATTCAAGAAAATATTTGAGATAGTACCCAAACCGATGTGGGTGCCTACAACGTTGCATCAGGAATTTAAGAAGGCCAACAGCAACTTGGAGGGAATAATCAATAAAGTGGTAGAAAGCCGCCGCAAAAACCCCGGACAGTATCACGATTTATTGGCGATGCTGATGGAAACGAAGGACGAAGACACCGGCGAAACCATGAACGACCGTCAACTTCGGGATGAGGCCATGACTATCTTTCTGGCCGGACACGAAACCACCGCAGTGGCTTTGAGTTGGTTTTATTATGTAATGACTACCCGCCGCGATATAGAAGAGAAAATACGCAAGGAAGTTAGCGAAGTGTGTGGCGATTCGCCGGTAGCGGTGCAGCATTTGCCCCAACTTAAATATACCCGGATGGTGATTGACGAACTGCTTCGGCTATTCCCCCCGGCATGGATTATAGGCCGCAAAGCCTTAACCGATGATGTGATTGGCGGATACCGCATCACCAAAGATTCCAACGTATTGGTATTGCCTTTTCAAATACACCGCTTGCCTGAATTTTGGGAAAACCCCAATGAATTTATCCCCGAACGCTTCACGCCCGAAAAGGTGAAAGAGATGCATAAGTTTGCTTACTTTCCGTTTGGTGGCGGGCCTCGCCAGTGCATAGGCAATAATTTTGCTTTGATGGAAATGCAAGTAATTATTGCTTCCACCCTGAGGAACTTCAGCTTTGAACGCACCACCACCGAAGACCCCGAAATGGAACAATTGGTAACGCTACGGATGAAAAATGGAATTAAGATGAAAGCGGTTGCAAATGCTTAATGCATTTGTGGTATGGGACACGGATGCCTTGCGATGCGGCTGAACGAGGTTTGAAACCTCGTTCTTTGGACTTTGGGTCTCTGACCCAAGATAACAAAAATTCCATTTCGGAATTGTGAGGTGGGTCAGGAACGGCAGTACCGATAACTATCGAGTATTCTTGGTAACATTTAAAAACAAAATACTTATCCAAAAACCTTGGACAGCAAACACCGGGGCCAGCAGGGTTATAAACCGCTTCAGCACAGACCGACGCCAGCAGGAGAAACAATTGAAGCGAGGGGCTGCTAGTGGCCTGAAATACAAGCTACAAAAAACCACTAAATACTTATTTACGAAAATGATAAGCTTTATTTTTGCAGTATGGAAAGAATAATCGAGGATATCTCATTGGAAGAATTGGCCGAAAGAGAATATTTAAGCGTTAGGGCCGTGAACATATGCAGGAGTGTTGACATTAAAACCCTAAAGGATTTAGTTGCTTTTTATGAAAAGGATGGTATGGATTTTATGAGAATTAGGAACTGTGGGGCGGGTACTGCCCGAATGCTATTGGAGGTTTATAAAAAATACTCGCAAGAAATAGATGTAAATGAATTTAAAGGGCGGAGAGGGAAAGGGTTAAAGAGCCTATTGAAAAAATTTAATTCGATTGAGTCTAGAATAAATTTTGTGAAGAATCAAATTGAAAATGAAATTGCCGAAAAAGAGCGATTACTTAATGAAAAGGATAGCCTGACGGCTGCAAATAATGAAGGGCGGAAGGAGTTGCAATTGCTTAAAAAGCAAACCAAGACCCTGGAAGAGGAAATACATACGTTTAAAGTAAGGATAAATGCCAGAAATCGTGAATTGCTTGGGCTAAAAAGAGATAATCCTCATTTGTAAGCCATAGCAAAACTATAGCGATTGAGCCTTAAACCCAAGCATATTGGGAATTTGCTCCGAGGCGAATAATCACCACTATCCTTGCAGTTATCTAAATGAGGAGGGCTAAGAGGAGAGTACGCATCGGGGGCATTTGATTCTTTTGTCTATTATCTGTTAATTACAAGCAACCCCAGAACTGCACGGACAGTGCAACTTTAAACGTTTGGAAGATGAACAACAAGACAACACAACACCGAAACGCAATTTTCCCGAGGTAGCGGCACTTTCAGCCCGAATACATAAAGACGGGCTAAAACAGCCGCCACCAACGCACCCCGCACTCCGAATAATCGGCAGTGCTAACCTTTCTGTTTCTTAAATTTAAAACAAAAACTCAAACAAAAATGAACAAACTATTTTCAATTCAATTTCAAACAATGAAAACGGCTATCGCCGCTTTCATTGTCATTTTTAATCTCGTGCTTTTCTCCCCGCTCATACACAAAGATGCAGGGGGACAGGTTTCCGCTCAAACAAATACGCTCCTTCATCCCGTATGGCGGACAAGTACAACTAATTTAAACAGCATTGTGGATTTCTCTGTTTCTTCATCAACAACAGGCGGCGACACAATTTTTAATCTCTCAAACAAAATGGTCGAGGCTAACAACAGCGATATTTATTTAGAGGCCATAAACTCCTCCACAGGTTCAGTGCTATACACTCGTACCATCGGCGGCTTGGCAAATTTACCCGATTACGGTTCGGCAATAGCATATAACGCCGCAGACAACAGCCTTTATATCACTGCAAGCCTCATAGACACGGCATTGCATGGGTTAGACATTATCGTTATGCGTTTAAATCCAAGCAATTTTGCAACAACATGGCAACGTAAAATAAACGGCTCCGCCGCCTTTTCCTTTGATGTAGCCGCCGAAATCCTAATTGCCGATGAAATCTACATTTGCGGAACAATCGAAAACAGCAACCAAAAGGACTACCTCACCGCAAAACTCTCAAAAACCAACGGTACTACAATTTGGCAAAAAACCTATGATTACAGCCTAAGCGACATCGCCGCTACAATGATAATGAACTCAACTGCTGATTCTTTGATTGTTTGTGGTTTGTCAGAATTTGAGGCCGATTCTTCACACCCATTTATGATAGGATATTTAACCAATTCAGGAGATACCTTTATGACCTATCGCCAAACCGATGCAGATTTAGATGTGCGAGCAGTTTCCAAAATTGTGCGTATGCCCAATACCACAAACGGATATGTAGTAGTTGGTCAATCCAATTGGGCTTCCGATTCCACAGGCTTAGATATTTGGTTTGGTGTTATACCAAACATACTTGCCATAGATAACGGCTCGGGGCCACCGCCCTCTTTCGATGGAAACGGCCTTGATGATTACGCCCACGATGTATATGCTTCGCCCACCGATGGCACACTTACAATTGTAGGAGCAATCGGCAAAACGGGAGGCTCAAACCTTACCGATGGCGTATTACTCACCTACGCCATTACCGACAGTTCCTTCACTCTCATAAATACTGAAGTAGTTGCCAACCCCGACCCTACCAAAACCACAGCCCTGCATAAAATCGACTACCGAAACGGAAAATTAGTTGCGGGAGGCATTATGCAAAAAGCAAGTGGCCAAAACGATTTGCTTCTTGTCAAACAAAACGCTTCGTCCTATGCTTTAGATTACACCAAAACTCTGCCCTCACAAAATATTAAGCGAGTAAGTTCACTTAAAATCAACCCTTCAAACGAAGATGAAATTTTCTCTACAATGATTGCTTTGAATGATTCAGGTTTAGAGGTGCAAAGCACCATCAAAATAGAGCAGGTTTCATACTCACAACCCCCTCTTTTAGACACAGCCGAAACAATCGGCAACTTTGCTTACTACCAAAATCGAGGTCAACTCAAATACTTCAACACCACCGACAGTATTGCCACACCAATCCTTTACAACACCTTTTTCGGCGGCACACCAACCTTCATTCGTAAAGACGGTTTTAGTATTGCATTGGCAATTAACGATACCATTGCAGCCCCCGACAGTATGCAACGAATAGATTTCATCTTCGAGAAAACCCTAAGCAGTCCTCAAATCTATTCCACCGACAGCACCAAATTTTATTTCAATTACACCCTTGGACACTGCCCAGATGGAATAAACAATGTACACGGAAACCCCTTGCTTTTAGAACAAAAATTATTCAACAATACCGAAATTTATTATTCGGGGAATAATAAAGGAATGAGGATGCAAGCGGCTTACGCTGCTAGCATTAATCCTTCGTTTGAGTTAAAAGTAGAAGGCACAAGCAGCGTTTCAGTTATTGATAGCGGCTTTGTTATCAGTACAATCAACGGCGATTTATTTTACAGAACCCTTGCTTACCAGTACGACACAAGTGGCGTAACCCTTTTAGATTCTCTAAATGTAACCTATTCAAGTGGTGCTTTGCATTTTTATGCTTCCGATTACAATTCAGTCAAGCCAACCATTATTCAAATTGACAGAGGAGCAACAGCCCCAACAGCAAACCCCGACCACTATAATATTGCATGGAGCAGTTATTTGGGCGATTATGGAGATGATGCACTAAACGATGTAACAGTAGATAATAATGGAAATCACTACTATGTGGGAACAACACAATCGCTGTATTTCCCGCTAAACACGGGTGTAACTATTTACGACAGTACCCTTACCTCCCTTGACAGCAGCGATGCCTTGATAGTGAAAATAAACAGCATTATGGAACCACAGTGGATTTCTATAGGTGGAGGAGATGGAACCGAAATTCTCAAAAGCATTAAAGTAGATACCGATGGAAATGTATATACCGTTGGCAGCGAACAATCACTCGACTTACCACTTAGAACACCACCCGGAGCATACACCCAACCTATAAATGTGCATTCACTTTTCAAAGGATTAATAATGAAATTAGACAGCAATGGACACAGCGTTTGGGTAACTCCATTCAGAGATTTTAGCATTGCCGACCTTGCATTAGACAACTATAATAATATGTATGTAACAAGCGGAGGCAGCTATCCTATGCATAAATTCAGCACTTATGGAATTTATGATACCGACACAATAGAATACATACAGGTACAGGATGGAGAATTTGAGTTCCCAACTCCAGTTTTCAATGCCTTAGCTTATGAAAACAATGCATTATACGCAGTAGGCTATGGACTTTCAGCACATCTAAGAGACGAAACCCCGCCCGACACAACCGACCCGGGCTTTCATTACCAAACTAAATTCTATGCCATTTATTATAAAATTGAACAGGGTGATATTTCGGATATGTATAACTTTTACTATGCAGGGAATGGTAATGATCTTACATCCTACAGCCAATTTACCGATGTAGCCGTTAATAAGCAAGGCAAAGTATATGCAATTGGCCGCACAACATTGGCCGAAATTCCACTTCAACCCTTTAGCTCACCTACCAACCCCGATGAATTTATAGATTCGACAAAAACTGAAGGCGTATTGTTTCGGTTTAATCAAGACCTTTCAACCACCGAATACTGCACCTATTTGGGCATAAAATACCATACATACCCTACCAAATTAGCCATCGACCAAGACAGCAGCATATACATAGCAGGATACTCCCTCGCCGATACGCTGCCGCAACCCCAAGCAGGAAACCCGCCTAATTACTACTCCAAGCCTTACGCAGATTCAACCTACTCCGACGACTACGATGGCTTTTTCATGAAGCTTACATCTGACCTTCAATTAAATTGGGTTACTGGTTTTGCTACAAGAGGTTCAGAAACCCACGATTTTGTGAATAGTATTGCTTCCTATGGTGGAAATAGGTTGTATTATGCAGGGACAGTTCACCCATACCCAAATAATCCTGATTTGAATCACCAAACTATACCTTATCAAGACTTTAGTCCAAGTGAAATTGATTATTTTCAATCTGAAAATCTTTATCCAAATTTCACAGAAGGCTTTATGGGCTGTTTCGATTCGCTTAAATTGGAGAATACGGCAGGAATAAAACAACTTCAACAACCTATAAAGGACAAATTAATGGTCTATCCCAATCCAAGTAATTCAGCAATCAATATTCTAATTCCACCTGCTATGGAAAACGGACGAATAGATATTTTCAATCTATTTGGTCAGACTTTATTTTCTCAAACCAACCTAACAAAAGAAAAGATAACAATTGATTTGAGTAACTTTGCAAACGGAGCCTATATAATTAAAGTTCAAAACAACAAGCAATACCTCACTACGAAGTTTATCAAGCAATGACCTTAAAGTATCTTTTCCTCCCAATTTCAGTTCTCTGTTTGCTGTTTCCTTTTACGGGAAACAGTCAACACGTAGACGGAACAATTGATACTACATTTAATATTGGTCAAGGCTCAAATGGAGTAATATTTAGCTTAAGTCTTCAATCAGATGGGAAAATTATAGTTGGCGGTTGGTTCTCAAGTTATGATGGAAACGGTAGAAATTTAATTGTACGCTTAAACGAAGACGGTTCCTTAGACAGCACTTTTAATCCCCCGCAACTCGGGGTAAGTGTAGATGACTTTGTGCAGACGACACTTGTTTTACCCAATGGAAAAATATTCGTTGGTGGAAATTTCACAAGACTCAATGGCTTGCAAGATAACGGTCTCAAACGGCTTAATCCAGATGGTTCACTTGATACTTCCTACCACGGCAACGTAAGTGGTTCCATTGCCTGCATAAAACAACAAGCCGATGGAAAAATAATTGCATCAGGATTATGTTCAAAATACAGTGGCACAACGGCGAGGTATATTTTTCGCCTCAATTCCGATGATAGTATTGATTCCACATTCAATACCATGACATCAGGCTCCAATGCAGCAATAACCTCAATGGCAATTCAGGCAGACGGAAAAATAATTATTGGTGGCGGTTTCTCAATCTATAAATGGGTAACGCGATATGCAATAGCAAGATTAAATACAGATGCTTCTTTAGACACAACATTTCATTCAGGATTAGGAGTGAATAACCCCATTTTAGAAAATAGCCTTTACCTGCAATCTAACGGAAAAGCTGTATTTACAGGTCATTTTACTTCTTATGATGGCATTACTGTAAATGGTTTAGCCCGTTTAAATTCAGATGGCTCATTAGACATCAGCTTTAATGAAGGTGGGATAGGAATGAATGCTTATATGCCCAATCTCACAGTTCTTCCAAATGATAAAATAATGATTGGAGGTAGTCAATCATTTACAACCTATAACGGCATTCCTGTTAAACACATTATCCGCCTAAATGCGGACGGAACACTTGACACAAACTTTAATCCCTTAACAGGTCAAAATAGTTCTGTTACTTGCTTCCTGCAACTAAATAATCAAAAAATGATTTTAGGCGGAAATTTTACTTCTTACGACAGCATTCCATATAACCGCATATGCCGTATTTATTCAAACAATAGTGTTGGGATAGATGAAGAAAATGAAGAAAGTTTAAGTGTATTTCCTAATCCAGCCAACACAACCCTACGCATAACAAACAGCGGCGACTTCGCCACCATCACAGACCTCACGGGCAAAACCCTTTTAACAGTCCCAACCAAACACAAAGAAGCTGAAATCAACATTTCAACCTTCGCCAACGGTATTTACTTCCTCAAAACAAACAACGGCCAAACATCAAAACTCATTATACAGCACTAAGATAATGCCGTCCGCACGACATTACATGCTGACCGCAAGCCTAACACTACTGGCCGCACGACCACTTCTATCGTCCGCACGACATTACCTATTGACCTCAAGCCTAACACTACTGTCCGCACGACCACTTCTATCGTCCGCCCGTCATTACCTATTGACCGCAAGCCTATCACTATCGTCCGATTTAAAACAAAATTCCCTCCCCACACTGTCATATCCGTTTGCCATTCCCACATTCAAGCCCACAACCAAAAATAGCAAACCAATGTGCCCGTCTTGCAACTGCCCTGCCCCGCCGCCAGTTTTTCACTTAAACCAACCATTCCCCGCCCGCACAACAACAAGAACCAAAATATCACCACATCGCCCTTCAAGACACACCACCCCGACAGGACAACACACCGAAAATAAACGGGGCAGCTTTTAACAAAAGATTGAATGCAATGAGGGTGTGCTTCGCCAATAAAGCAACACTTAATCAATTACATTTGTGCTTTAAACAACCGTTATCGAACCCTCACTGCATCAATCTCCAAAACAATACCGAATTCTCAAAGAAACTGCTTACAAACTAGTTCCAGCGGGGGAAGCCCTACAATTATGACATAAGATTTTTTAATCATGATTATGTCAAAGGAAGTATTTTCAGTTTTCAACCTAAATGGATATTTTTATATAATGGTTCAAAAATAAATTGTTACTTAGCCCAATATTTCCTAATTTTTAATGCTTAAACGAATCATTCTTTTTTCAAGTCTTTTAGCTAGTTTCAATCCTCTATTTGCACAAAACAACGTAGGAATCGGCACTATTTCGCCCGATGTATCGGCAGCATTAGATATTTCTTCTTCCAATAAAGGACTGCTTGTTCCTCGTTTGGGATCATTGCAACGTTTGGGAATAAGCAATGCCGCCAATGGACTTTTAGTATATGATACTGATGTGGACTGTTTCTTTTATAATTCAGGCACTCCTCTTTCCATTAATTGGGTGAATTTATGCAATGCAACCCAAGGAGTAACTGGGCCAACCGGAGCTTCTGGAGCAGCCGGACAACAAGGTGCAACGGGTCCAACGGGTTTAGCAGGTACTAACGGCCAAATAGGAAACAATGGTACTACGGGGCCTACGGGTACAACCGGAGCTACCGGTGTAACCGGTGCCAGTGGAGCCTCTGGTCCAACAGGTAATTCCGGGGCAACAGGCCCATCAGGCTTAGATGGAGTTACAGGTGCAACCGGATCTACAGGCCCTGGAACTATTTGTGGCACTGCAACCACTAATTTTGTAACCAAATTTACTACCCCTACCGATTTATGTAACTCCATTATTTTTGATGATGGCAATTTGGTAGGAATTTCAACTACATCGCCCAGCTCTAAACTAAATATTGCCTTTGGAGACCTCACAATTGGTGAGAATAATCCTTCGGGCCCTAGCACACTGCCCCAGTTGGGAAGAAGATTAATATTTGACGGGGGAGGCACAAACCCAACATTCGCTAGTAATAATTCAGATGAGATGTGGATGGCACGCTTCAACGAAGATGTAGATAAAAGTGAACTTCGTATAAATATCGGCGATAACTATGGCGTTACTCCTGTAGGTGGAACAGGGGATAGATTTGTTGTTGGATCGACAGATGCTACTGGATTGTTTAATCATATTTTAAATGTAAATACCGATTCACGTGTAGGCATAGGAACCCAAGCACCTGATCAAACGTTTTCTGTAAATGGCGATGCATCTAAACTTGGTGGTGGTGCTTGGCAAGGTTTTTCCGACAAAAGAGTCAAGAAGGATATCAAGCCTTTTCAGGATGGGCTTTCTAAACTAATGCAAATAAAGCCGGTGAGCTTTAAATACAATGGATTGGGCGGCTATGCAGCCACCGGCAAAGAATATGTTGGCGTTATTGCTCAGGATATTCAACCCATTGCCCCTTACATGATTGAAACCGTGAAGAAGAAACTTCGCGAAACCGATGCCGGCACCGAAGACCTGCTTATGTATGATGGTACTGCACTTACCTACATTTTAGTAAACGCCGTTAAGGAACAACAAAAGCAAATAGAAGACCTTACCTCCAAACTGAATTCGCAAGGTAGAGAATTTAGCAAAAACCTTTCGGGCCTTAAGGCTGAAATCGAACTTTTGAAATCAAACCCTGATAAGCAAGTATCCACCACCAATGGAGTGAAATAAGGCCGAGAGCTGTGCCTTAGTCGCACAAAAGTGTGCCTTTAATCTGCTAAGGCTCGGCTTGTCATTTCCTAAATTCTTCTACATCAATAAATAGGTCAATGCAATTGTCGGATAATTTATGATTTGTTGCTCCTAAATAAGTTTTCATTTTATCAAGGGCAGGTTGCCACACTTCTTTACTTTTTGGACCTTTAACCTCTTTGTCATTTATAAAATAGATATTTAATAGGTAGGTTGGAATATCGTTTAATTCCTTTAAGAAATACAGATGGGCTAACCTATTGGTATATTGATAGTATTTGCCACTCCAATCAATATCATTTACTATTCCAAAGAATTCTTTGGTTTTACCTAATGAACTTACAATTTGCTGCTTTGAAATGGTGGATGCCTTTGTTCCGGGTGAAGAAATCTCTGGTATGTTGGCTTTAGCTTCAACTAGAAAAACAATGCCATTATCTGATTTACCCAGTGCATCCCATTGCGGCCCTTGTCTGGGCCAGAAATCTTTCAATTTCACTTTTTTTAAATCAATCTCCAATTTCTCTATGAAATCATCATCCCTGTATTCATTGTAACTATCCTTTTTTAAGGGTGATAACCATTTTATATTACTATTTTCTTGTAATGAAACATACTCTTGGATTAAGGCATTCAATATTTCAGGATGTTCATTAATAAGAATTTGAATATCTCTTAAACTGCCTTTGCCTTCACTCTTTTGTTTAACTATTGACATGGTTGGGTTTGATTTTGGTTGTTACCGGTCATAACGGTGCAACCCTCTTGGCCTCCTAATAGAAACAAAACTCTTGGCCAAATACCGATTTCTTAAACGCCCTCGTTTTAAACGATGGCGAGCAAACGCGGGGAAAGTTTTACCTACAATTCAATACCTAGTTTAACACCTTGCTCAATAGCACGTTTTGCGTCCAAATCACCAGCCTCCAATGCTCCACCAATAAGGTGAACACGTGCTGACTTTTCCTTAAGTTTTGTATAAAGTTGGTTATTGCTAACTTGCCCAGCACATACTACTATATTTTCTACATCTAACACCTGTGGCTTGCCTTGCACAAGAATATGTAATCCTTTATCATCTATTTTTTGATAGGTAACTTCGTTTAACATTTTTACCTTTTTCATTTTCAGAGCCGACCTGTGAATCCAGCCAGTAGTTTTGCCAAGCCCTTCACCAAGTTTACCTTTTGAGCGTTGTAGTAAATATACTTCGCGAGGGGAGGGGTTGCCTTGAGTTTTCATGAGAGCTCCGCCTTTTTTATATTCCATATCCACGCCCCATTCAGCCATAAAATGCTCAACAGTATTTGCTCCGGAATGTGTGAGGAATTCCGCTACATCAAATCCGATTCCTCCAGCTCCAACTATGGCAACAGTTTTACCTACAGGCTTTTTATGTAATACTACATCAGTATAGGTAAGCACTTTGGGATGGTTTTCGCCTTCAATATTCATTTTTCGACCTGTTACCCCAGCTGCAACTACTATTTCTCCAAAGTCTTTTACCATAGCTTCGTCGAAATGAGTATTTAAATGTACTTCAACCTTATGTAGTTCAAGTTGTTTTGAATAATACCTTAAAGTTTCGGTAAATTCTTCTTTACCAGGTATTTCTTTAGCAATGTTGAATTGACCTCCAATTTCACCGTGGGCTTCAAAAAGATGAACATAATGGCCACGTTGAGCTAAAGTTACCGCACAAGAAAGACCCGCAGGACCCGCACCAACAACGGCAATTTTCTTTTTAGGTTGAGCTTGGGTTATATTTATGGTTAGCTCGTTACAGGCTCGTGGGTTTACTAAACAACTTGCAGTTTTTCGAGCGAAAACATGGTCGAGGCAGGCTTGATTGCATCCAATACAAGTATTTATTTCATCGGTTCGGCCTTGCAGGGCTTTTATCGGAAATTCAGGATCGGCTAAGAATGGCCGAGCCATTGAAATCATATCGGCATGACCATCGGCAATAATTCGGTTTGCCACATCAGGCATGTTGATACGGTTTGTTGTGATAAGCGGTATAGATAGTTGCCCCATCATACGTTTTGTTACCCAACTGAATCCTCCACGCGGAACCATGGTAGCAATTGTAGGGACGCGTGCTTCGTGCCAACCAATACCAGTGTTTATAATAGTAGCTCCTGCTTTTTCAATTTCCTTTGCTAAGTGAACTACTTCTTCCCAAGTGCTGCCATCATCTACTAAGTCGAGCATGGAAAGGCGATAGATAATGATAAAGTTTTTGCCAACTGTTTCGCGTGTTCTGCGAACTATTTCGATAGGGAATTTTATTCTATTCAAATACGCCCCCCCCCATTCATCAGTGCGTTTATTAGTTTTTGAGACAATAAACTGATTGATAAGATACCCCTCAGAACCCATTATTTCCACGCCATCGTAGCCGGCTTCTTGAGCGAGTTTAGCACATGAAGCAAAATCTTTGATAGTACTTTCAATGCCACCTTTGCTGAGTTTCCAGGGTTTAAATGGCGAAATTGGCGATTTAATTGCTGAGGGTGCAACTGCTAGTGGATGATAGCCATATCTACCGGTATGCAGTATTTGCATGCATATTTTTCCGCCTTCGGCATGCACTGCATCTGTTATGATTTTGTGTTGCTTGGCTTCCGATTTTGTAGATAGTTTGCCTCCAAACGGAGATGTCCATCCTGCACGATTTGGAGCAACCCCTCCGGTTACTATTAGGCCAACCCCACCTTTGGCTCGTTCGGCAAAGTATGCGGCCTGTTTTTCAAATCCGTTTTTACTCTCTTCGAGGCCCGTGTGCATTGAACCCATTAGGATTCGATTTTTAAGTGTTGTAAAACCTAAATCTAAAGGTTGGAAAAGGTGGGGATACTCCATAAAATGCCTTGGAAATTAAATATGATTTTTGAACCTCGCAAATGTGCAAAAATTC
This sequence comes from Bacteroidota bacterium, assembly GCA_947475205.1. Taxonomy (GTDB): domain Bacteria; phylum Bacteroidota; class Bacteroidia; order JAIBAJ01; family JAIBAJ01; genus JAIBAJ01. Next base: position 132 of record CANJNG010000039.1, on the reverse strand, counting down.
GGTTAAACAGAGAATGCAAATTGATTGATTTGCTGTGGCTTTAGTCTATCGGTTAAAATATTGGATACAATGCACAGTTATGACTAGTATATAGTCTATTTTAAAGCACATCAAATAGCACTGCACAAAACT
>CANJNG010000038.1 GCA_947475205.1 Bacteroidota bacterium | reverse complement strand
TCCTGGCCAAACATATTAATCACCGATATTTTTACTTGTGATGGATTTTCAATACTAAATTCAATTGCAGTTTTGCCTTTGAACGGATTTGGTTTGTTTTGAATTGAGGATTTTAGGGTATTTGGTGAATTTATTGCTGTTACAAGGGGTGGAGATATTCCGCCGGGGCCAATAAGTTGAGCATAAACATCGGGAAAATCATTTGTCGCTCCATAACGCATCCAAGTAACAATGGCTCCGCCATTACCGTCAGCTATCATTTGTGCATCGTTGTTATAATCATAATCCTCATCGGGAGGTGCAGTAGTGCAACTTGAAATTAAGGCTGCATCGGCTTCCCACATAACCGAGCCTGTTCCACTCAAATTCTGTGCATACAATTGGGTATTGAAAAATCCACTGCGTTCGTCTTGCCAAACAATCATTGCCCCACCCATTTCATCACTAACAATTTGTGGTTTTTTCTGTGTGAAAGTGGTTGAAGTTACTGGTGTAGAGGCGGCACCTTGTACCGTTCCGGCAGCATCTATTCGCCGAGCAGAAACCACGGTTGTTAATGATTCCCAAGTAACAAATGCCCCGCCACTGCCATCACTACAAATTTGAGGTTTATAACTATAATAATTGGTGGTATCAACCCTAGCTCCATCGATAGCCCATAGTTTGATTCCAGAGGCATCCACATTTTGAGCATAAACAAAGCTGTTAGATCCCGACCCAAGCCATGCTATGATAGCACCACCGCTTCCGTTGGCTACAGAAACAGGGTAACGATCATGGTCCAAACCGGTAGAAAGTTTTACCCCATCAGCAGTCCATTGAATTGCTCCGGTAGAATTAACTCGTTGGGCATAAATATTAATATCAAAAGGGTCGCGAGCATCCTCCCAAGCTATAATAGCACCTCCGGTATTATCGCTAACAATTACGGGATATCCTTGATCAAGCAATAAACCGCAAACTGCAATACCATCGGTTGTCCATTGTTCAGCTCCTGCCGCATTTAAATGTTGAGCATAAATATCACCAGTAATACCTGATTCCTGGCGAATATCTGTCCAAGCGATAAAAGCACCTCCCAATCCATCGGCCAATAAAACAGCTGTACCACTAACGGTAGAGTCGGGAGTAATTTGAACTCCATCTGCAGCCCAAAGAGAATTTCCTCCTGCATCAATCCGCTGTGCAAAAAGTGCTGGTCCGGCAAAAGTGCCGAAACGATTATCTGACCAAGCTATAATAGCCCCACCTGCACCATCTGACGTGAGCGAGGGGTCTAATTGGTCTCCCGTTGCGGTACAAATTGGAATACCTCCTGTTGTCCAAACCACATTTCCGGTTGCATCTATGCGTTGGGCATAAATGTCTAAACTTAATCCACCGCGGAAGTCTCGCCAAGTAATAATAGCCCCGCCCGCACCATCACTTACTAACTTGGGAAATTCTTGTTGGCTTAATGCTGCAGAAACAGGCGTGTTTGCTGCCGGATCGCTCGACCACTGTGCATTTGCAGTAAATGATGATAAATAAATAAATCCAAAAAGAATGGCTTTTGAAGGGGTTAAATTAGTTAGCATTGTGATAAAATTTAAAATAGTTGAGGTTTTACAAATTATGATTGAGCAAAATAACTCATAATATTTGAAACAAAAAAATTATGGAAATTAATTTTCGATAGAAGGGTAATAGAACCTATTTGGAGGCGGTATATCGTACTTTTTAGGCTTTCGCAAAACTGTGTTTCACTCATTACCTGTTATCTTATCTTTGCCGCCTTTTTTTCGCAACTCGCACGCATCGCCTTGCCGCCCTTCGCACATTATGAAATACCCCGAATATAAAAACCTGAACCTCCCCGACATCGCTCAAAAGATTACGGAGAAATGGGACAGGGAAAATACTTTTAAGCAAAGCATCGAAAGCCGCCCGGCCGACAAACCCTTTGTGTTCTACGAAGGCCCGCCATCGGCTAATGGAATGCCCGGCATTCACCACGTTATGGCTCGTGCTATCAAAGATATTTTTTGCCGATACAAAACCCTCAAAGGTTACCGCGTAAACCGTAAAGCCGGATGGGATACTCACGGTTTGCCCATAGAATTGGCTGTTGAAAAAGCTTTGGGCATAACCAAAGAGGATATTGGGAAAACCATTTCGGTAGAAAAATACAATGAATCCTGCCGCCAAGAGGTCATGAAATATACCGATGTGTGGAACGACCTGACCAAAAAAATGGGTTATTGGGTGGATATGGAACATCCCTACGTCACCTACGAAAACAACTACATTGAAAGTGTGTGGTGGATATTGAAGCAGTTATATGACAAAAATATGCTTTACAAGGGCTACACCATTCAGCCCTATTCGCCTGCTGCAGGAACGGGATTGAGTTCGCATGAGCTAAATCAGCCGGGAACATATAAAGATGTAAAGGATTTGACGACTGTGGCACAGTTTAGAGCCTATCCCCCCAGCCCCCTTTCCCAGGGAAAGAGGGAGGAAAACGCTCCGCCGGATGGCAAAGTCCTTCCCTTTGGGGAGGATTTAGGAGGGGCTGTGTATTTCTTAGCTTGGACCACCACGCCATGGACATTGCCTTCGAACACAGCCCTTGCCGTTGGCTCAAAAATTACCTATGTTTTGGTGGATACTTTCAATCACTACACTGGCCAACGTATCAGGGTTATTTTAGCTAAAAACCTTTTAGGGAAATATTTTCCAGAAAAGAATGCCGAACTGAACTTTGACGATTACAAAGAAGGTGATAAAAATATTCCGTTTAAAGTTTTGGTAGAATGTGTAGGAAAGGATTTAGAAGGGATTAAATACGAACAACTCCTCCCTTACTCCCAACCTGAAGACGGCGATGCATTCCGAGTGGTAACCGCCGATTTTGTTACCACCGATGACGGAACAGGAATTGTGCATATTGCTCCCAGCTTCGGAGCGGATGACTTCCGCACCGGGAAACTTAACGGTATTGGCTCTTTGACATTGGTGGATAAACGTGGCAAGTTTGTTTCGGAAGTAACCGACTTCCCCAATGAATATGTAAAGGAAGCCTACCTCAGCGACGAGCAAAAAGCTGCTGAGATTGAACGCCTGAAAAATCTTCCGGAAGATTCCGAACTCAACAAATTGGTGAAACAAATCGTGAACCGTAGTGGCGAGTACCTCAGCGTGGACGAGCGAATTGCCATCAAACTGCAACTGGAAGGAAAGCTTTTTAAAAAAGAAAAATACGAACACATCTACCCCCACTGCTGGCGAACCGATAAACCAATTTTATACTATCCATTAGATAGCTGGTTTGTTCGAACCACTGCCGCTAAAGACCGCTTAATTGAATTAAATAAAACCATTAACTGGAAACCTGAAAGCACCGGAACGGGCCGTTTCGGCAACTGGTTGGAAAACTTGGTGGATTGGAATTTAAGCCGTAGCCGCTATTGGGGAATTCCTTTGCCTGTGTGGAGGACTGAGGACGGTTCGGAAGAAATTTGTATTGGTTCAGTGGAAGACCTAAACCGGGAGAGTGTGAAAGCAAACACCGTTTTAGGGATTAGCAACCCTGTTCTTACTGATTTGCATCGTCCCTTTATCGATGATGTTGTCTTGGTTTCAGCTTCGGGGAAACCCATGAAACGCGAACTTGATCTCATCGATGTATGGTTCGATTCCGGTTCTATGCCTTATGCTCAATGGCACTATCCGTTTGAGAATAAAGATTTGGTGGATTCCGGTAGGGCGTTCCCTGCAGATTTCATTGCGGAAGGTGTTGATCAAACCCGCGGTTGGTTCTTTACGCTTCATGCTATTGCCACTATGGTGTTCGATAGTGTTGCGTTCAAAAATGTGGTGTCAAATGGATTGGTGCTCGATAAAAACGGCAACAAAATGAGCAAACGCCTCGGCAATGCGGTTGACCCCTTTGAAACCCTTGCCAAATATGGCCCCGATGCCACCCGTTGGTATATGATAAGCAACGCATCGCCTTGGGACAACCTTAAGTTCGATATCGAAGGCATTGGTGAAGTGCAACGAAAACTCTTCGGAACGCTTTACAACACCTATTCGTTTTTCTCCATCTATGCCAATATCGATGAATTTCATTTTGACGAAAGCACTAGTGTTCCCGTTTCCGAACGGCCGGTATTGGACAGATGGATTATCTCCAAAATGCACAGTCTGGTGAAAGATGTGGATAGCTATTTAGCCGACTACGAACCTACCAAAGCCACCCGTGCTGTGGAAGAATTTGTAGATAGACACCTCAGCAACTGGTATGTTCGGCTATCGAGAAGGGTATTTTGGAAAGGCGAAATGAACCGCGACAAACAAGCAGCTTATGAAACACTTTTCGAATGCCTCACCGTTACAGCTCAGTTGATGAGTCCGGTTGCTCCTTTCTTCTCCGATTGGTTATACGAGAACCTGAAAGGCAGCGGTTCGGTTCACTTGTCGGACTTCACTGTTTCAAAAGCAGAGGTGATTGATTTGGATTTGGAAGAAAGGATGGAATTGGCCCAGCAGATTACAAGTATGATTCTGTCGCTTCGGAAAAAGCAAAACATACGGGTGCGTCAACCCTTGCAGCGGGTGATGATTCCGGTTTTGGACAAGCATTTCCAACACCAGTTAGAAATGGTGAAAGACCTTATTTTGGCCGAAGTGAACATCAAGGAAATGCAATTCCTGACCGAAACCGAAGGCATTATCAAAAAGAAAATAAAGCCCGACTTCAAGAAACTTGGACCTAAGTTTGGGCAAAAGATGAAAGCCATTGCTACCGCTGTGAATGGTTTTGGTCAACATGAAATAGCCTTGCTGGAAAAAGAGGGACGAATCAATTTGACCGTTGATGGCGAAACCCTCGAACTAGAACTAACCGATGTTGAAATCCACTCCGAAGACATTCCCGGATGGTTGGTTGCGAGCGAAGGCAGAGTAACCGTTGCTCTCGACATCACTATTTCGGAGGATTTGCGTAACGAAGGTATCGCCCGCGAAGTGGTAAACCGCATTCAAAACCTGCGAAAAGACAGTGGTTTTGAAGTTACCGACCGTATCCGTGTTTCGATGTTGCATCACCCAACAGTTAGCCCTGCCATCCAAAGCAATTTAAAATATATTTGCAGCGAAATTTTGGCCGATAGTTTTGACGTTTTATCCAGTTTGGAAAACCTTGAAACAGTAAGTATAGAAATAGACGAACAAACAACCACACAGGTTTCTGTAAGGAAATCATAACACTATAAATATGAGTGAAAGTTCTACCGAAAAAGTACGGTACTCCGATGAAGATTTGGCCGAGTTCAAAGAGTTAATTTTAAAGAAAATCGAAGAAGCAAAAGTGGATTTAGACCTGCTTCAGGGACAAATAACCCACCGTGGCGATCATGGCACGGATGACACTTCTCCCACCTTCAAGTTACTTGAAGATGGTTCTGAAGTGCTTTCCCGCGAAGAGCAAAATCAATTGGCTATGCGTCAACAGAAGTTTGTTGCCAATCTGCAAGCTGCTTTGGTTCGTATCGAAAACAAATCCTATGGTATATGCCGCGAAACCGGTAAACTCATTGCCAAAGAGCGTTTACGTATTGTTCCTCATGCTACGCTAAGCGTTGAGGCGAAGAACAAAATGGGGTAGGTTAGGGGCAACAAGGCGGCATTTGTGATTTGGCGACAAAACACCCGATTGAGAATAGTTCTGCCCCAAATCTCTGTGTTCTTCTTGTGCGTTCTCTTTGCGTACTCTGTGGTTAAATCTCCTTAGAAAATTCATTTGAAAAAATACCTCCTCCTTTCCTTCATTGTTATAGCTCTCGACCAGGCCCTGAAAATTTGGGTGAAAAGCAATATGTTCCTTGGGCAGGAAATTCCTGTGCTTGGCCATTGGTTTAGCCTATTGTTTACAGAAAACGTTGGAATGGCTTTCGGAATGGAGTTTGGCGGTTCCTGGGGAAAGCTATTTCTGTCTTTATTCAGAATAGTAGCTGTTAGCGGCATTTTCTATCTGCTTCGATATTTCTATCAAAAGAAAGAACCCGCAGGAGTATTAATTGGTTTTTCCTTAGTGTTGGCCGGGGCTGTTGGCAATATTTTAGACAGCGTTTTTTACGGCGTTTACTTCTCCGACAGCTATGGACAGGTAGCCACCTTTATGCCTGCCGATGGCGGTTATGCCGATTGGATGTATGGCCGGGTGGTAGATATGCTTTACTTTCCACTCATAAGTGGCACTTTTCCTACTTGGTTACCCATCTGGGGCGGACAGGATTATGAGTTCTTCCGTTTTATCTTCAACATTGCCGATGCAGCTATCTCAATAGGGATGGGATTATTTGTGGTAACCGAACTTTTCTTCAAACCAAAGCTAAAGGAAGCGGGCGAAGTAGAATAGTTTCAAACAAAACTTTACTACAAAAGTAGTATCGCTAAAAGCGATTGCAGTATTTTTACCCCGATGAATATTAAGGTAGGGGTTATCGAAGATGAAACACAAGTTAGGCTAAGTCTGCAATTACTGATTAATGGTAGCGATGGTTTTGAATGCCTGCATACCTACGAAACTGCGGAGGAAGCCATTGCAGCATTACCATCGCTTGATTTAGATGTCGTTCTTACCGATATTCACTTGCCGGGAAAGTCGGGAATAGCCTGCATTGAGGAACTAAAACCCCTTTGCCCTAAAACCAATTTTTTGATTTGTACTGCTTTTGAAGATACTGAAAATGTAATTAATGCTTTAAAAGCTGGGGCAACAGGCTACCTAACCAAAACCACCCAGCCTGCAAAACTGCTGGATGCTATTGTGGATGTTCACAATGGAGGTTCGCCAATGAGTAGCCACATAGCCCGAAAAGTGGTTCAGCTTTTTGGGGCAGCGGAAGGAAATGATGAGCTGAATAAATTATCCGACCGCGAACAGGAAATACTTGCATTGCTTTCAAATGGCCTACGGTATAAGGAAATAGCGGCGAAACTATTTCTAAGCACAGAAACCATTCGCACCCATATTCGGAATATATACGAGAAGTTGCAAGTAAACTCCCGCACCGATGCACTGAACAAAGTGCATAAACGCTGAGAATGTTGTCTTTTACTACTAAAGTACTATTGCTTTAGATTGAAATGTGATTTAATTTTGCAATCAAAAATTAATCACAATGAAAAAGCTTCTACTCTCTATTTTTGCTATAGCTATAAGCATAGTCGTAAATGCTCAGACATTAACTTACTCGGCATTTCAAAATTCCGTAACAACGCCTATTAATGTAAAGTTGGCCGATGCGGCTTCGTATAATACTTCCATAGGCACAACTACCGGGACGGGAGTTACTTGGAACGCCAGCGGACTAACCCAACAGGCCGGAACGCCGATTGTGCATTTGGGATATTATGACCCATCCACAACTCCGTATCAAAACCTGTATCCAAGTGCTAACTACGCTAGTTACGACCCGGCCTTGACCTCTGTAATTAGTTATGAATATTATGGGATAAATGCAGATAGCGTAACAAATTGGGGTAGTTATGAGCCAACTGCCGAACACGAAATTTACCAAGACCCCGACAAACGTTTGGTTTTCCCGTTCGCTTTTGGGCAATCGTTTACCGATAGTTATGCAAAAATTAATTACAGCAATGCCACCACGGTAAGCAGCAACCAAACTGGCGGCCGGACTGTAACCTTCAACGGCTTTGGCACACTCACATTGCCTCAGGGAACATTTAGCGGTGTGGCACTTATTACCGAGGTGCGAACTAATAGCCTTGGACCCAATTCTACATCTTTAAATTGGTGGGAGATTGCTACCGGCAAACGATTGATGTTTTACTCTGAAAATGCCGGAAGCACAACAGTAGCCTGGAATACCGATATTCCGGCTGGGCTATCAGAAACTGCGGCTATTCAAACCGGCATGGTTTCTCCCAATCCATTTTCATCCACCACTACACTAATATTAAATGGTAATATTTCACTCAAAAATACTGAATTACGGATTAATGACATTTTAGGAAAACAGGTAAGATCCATTGCAGTTAATGCAAACCAAGTTGATATTAACCGCGAAGGAATGGAAAACGGAATTTACTTTTATCAAGTAATATCGAACCAGAAAGTGGTTTCTGCCGGGAAATTGATTGTGGAGTAAAACAAACTTAGAACTGAAAGACAATTTGACATTAATTCGATTTCGGTCACATTTGTATAATTAATCTCCCATTTTCTTTAAAACACACAAAAGGCGTAGCTGAAAGGCTACGCCTTTTTAATTTTAGCCATATATCAACAAAAAAAATGCGTATTTTTGTCAAATGTAGCGTTTAACCATTTCATTAAAATAGTATTGGATGAAAGAATTAGCAGTAAGAACAAATTCCAATGAAAACAACAATTACCCTCCTAGCAAGCCTAACCTTGCTTTGCAGCATTGCCTTAGCCCAAGTTAAGCCAAACCAAACCTCCAATTTCCAAAAAGGACAAAATCCTATAAAAGAAAATCAATCAAGTACAGTTTACACCCACCCCGATTTTGCGGCATCCACCTTTTATTGTCAAATAGATAGTGTGATTGATGGTCGCGGGTATAACGTTGAGAATTTAGTCGTAATTGATAAAAAGTACTATTACGCTAATAATGCTAACGGTCAACCCATCTCAATAACCGAAATTCATTGCAACAGAGATGTTGAACCGCTTTATTATTACTTAGCCGTAACTTATGCCCTAACCTATAATGCTCAAGGAAAGCTAATAGACTGTGCAGGCACAGACACAATCGGCACCATTATAATCCATGAAACCTATAGCTACGATGCAAATGGCAATGAAACGGAATATACCATGCTAAAGAATCCCAATAACATTTACAGTCCTAACTACAATACAGTAAAAACCTACAATGCGGCAAACCAATTACTAACAAATACACGGTCTAATTGGAATGGCACAGCCTTCGCCCTCACCTCCAGGAAGGAGATTACCTATGATGGTTCCGGGAAAATGATAACAGAAATAAATTACACCTCTTGGGATGGAGCCGCTTGGACACTTGGCCGAAAAACGGATTTTACCTTCAATGGAAGTGGCCAAATCACTTCAGCAGCAACCGATTCCTTGTTGAGTGGCGTTTGGGTAGATTACCAATTAATCAATAATGTGTATGATGCAAATGCATTCCTAATCACCGTAAACGGCCAATCCTGGGACGGAACAGCTTGGATAGATAGCCCTTGTCCAATACAAACCATTACCAATAATGCTGTCGGCAATCCCGTACAAGTTATATACGATTATTACTATCAGACCTCTTGCTACCCTATGTCGCACAACGAATATACCTATTACCCAAATGACAGTATTCACACAATTATTGAAAGTTTAAACGAATTCCATGGACGGCAAACAATTTTTGACCAATATGGCAATATAACCACTGCCGTTTTTGATTGGGGAAATGATTTTACTCCCGAATTTCCCTTAGATATTACCAACACCTATTACTCCTGCGGTTACCTAGGCATTAATTCGGCCTCAATAGCCGGTTTTGATCTATATCCAAACCCAACCACAGGCCAATTCGCCCTCCAGCTTCCCACTTCAGGAAAGTATGAAGTAGAGGTTTTCAATACCCTTGGCCAAGAGGTTTATGCTGCATCTATAGAAAACACCACCAAGCATACAATATCTTTAAGCAATGCCCCGACAGGAATTTATACTGTAAGGATTAAGAATGATAAAACAAGCGTGAGCAAAAGGGTAGTGATAGAATAGACTTACCTCTTCAACACATAAAAAAAAAGCGTAGCTGTTGAGGCTACGCTTTTTTATTTTTGGATAAAGTGAAGAGGAAGATGGAATAAATTTGTTAATCAAAATAGGTATAAGTATAATTACCACCATCATACCCATTTCTTCCTTTGACTATTCTCCCTTTCGAATCGTATTCATAAATAAAGGTATAGTCTCCATATTTACTACCACTTTTTACAAGATTCTTGCTTTCTACCCCATTAAAAGTTTTCATTCCCATGTCTCTTGTGTCTAATGTGTCTTTGTAGTATGTATAGCTATAACCTGCTGGTTCTGGACTAGGATGCTCAGGCCAAGAATAATAAAAACTGTACCCAATTAAATTCCCATTTATATATCCCCAAGCAGACCCTGAATTATCGGAAACTTTGTGACCCTCGTCATCATAGGAACAAGTCCACCCCTCATTATTACTTACTGCATAACCTAGGCTATTTAGGATATATTTGATAGTATCAGTAGGCAGCCCATTATTAAATCGAATGATTAAGGCCGTACTATCTGTGTATGAATATGTGTATGATGAAGTTCCATTGGACCAACTTACCATTATTCGCCTCCCTTTACTATCATACTTATATTCAAAGGTGGTACCATTTACTGTAGCAGTTTTAACTAAGGCCATCATCTTAGAAATCTCACAATTTTTCCCCATATAAGTTTGAGTACATTCGCAAGCATCATTACTGCATATTCCCCCATTTTGGCATTCCTCTTTGCATTTCTTGCAAGAAGATGCAAGCAACGCTATTGCAATCGGTAAGATTAACAGCAATCTTTTCATTTTGTAAAAATAGGATTAGAATTAAATAATCAACACACTTTACTCCAATTATTTCTCATTAAATTCAACTTTACCTCAATCTGCTCAGAAGTTCCCGCAAAATCCTCCACCACATTTTCACTATCATCCCATAATCTCCTTAATTTCGCCCTATGCTCAGCCCCACTTTCCCACCGTCCGAAAAGCAAGATTGGTTAGTCCGTTTCACCAAAGAAATTAAAGATTTAGATGTTAGCTCCATTAGCCAACACAGCCCTTCTGAAGAAATAAACATCTTCCCTTATTTTACCACCGGCGAAACCCCTCCACACAACCTTTCGGCCTTACTTCCTCCCAAAACAGAATCAGGTTGGGAGCACACCTTTGAAGTAACTGCCAAAACCTCCAATTCCGAAATACTTGCAGCACTTAATTTCGGAGCAAATAGTCTTTACGTAAGTGAAATATCTGCAAATCTTCCGGCCCAGTTGCAAGGGGTTCAGCTTAGCAATATCCGTTCTCATTTCTTTGTTAAGAACGAACAGGAACTGGAAATACTGCATAGCTTTACCTCTGGAAATATTGATGGAACAGTTGCGGTTTCAAATTCCTTATTGGTTGGAAAACTTAAACAGATTTTCCCTAAACAAGCCACCATTGAAATAGACACTACAAGCTTTCATCAGTCAGGCTCAAATATCCTGCTCGAAATGGCCTTGGCCTTAGCCCTCGCCAATCAATATGCTGTTAATGATATTGGATTTAGATTTCGGTTTGCCATCGGCACCGATTATCTGTTCGAGATTGCCCGTCTGCGAGCCTTTCGTATTCTTTGGGCAAATCTGGCTCAACTAAAAGCCCTCCATCCGATGTGCTTAATCCAAGCCGAAACCTCCCGGCGTGAACTGTCGCCTATTGATACCGATACCAATTTGCTTCGACATACCACCATGGCCATGGCAGCTATTTCGGGCACTGCCGATAGTTTAATCGTCCGTGCTCATACCCTCGAAAATAGTGATGACGCCAACCGCCTGGCTCTAAACATACATAATCTCTTGGCCGACGAAAGCGAATTTGAAGCACTTTCCGATCCCTGCTATGGCTCTTATTACATAGAAGCACTCACCGAAGCATTGATTGATAAAGCTTGGGAGAAATTTCTTTGGATAGAAGAAAATGGCGGTTATTCAGGGATAGAAACATCGGGATGGCTTGCTGCCGAACTTAACAGAATAGATGCCCTGCGGAAGGCCGATTTAACTTCTGGAAAAGTTGTGAAGGTGGGCTTGAATAAATATACCCAAAAGGTTTAATCCCTTCAACAGGTGCTATTCAAAGTTTACCGTTCGTCTGCCGGGTCGGGCAAAACCTTTACCCTGGTTAAGGAGTATTTGAAACTCTGTCTTCGCACGCCCGAATCCGATTTAGCCTTTCGGAACATCCTGGCCCTCACCTTTACCAACAAAGCCACAGCCGAAATGAAAACCCGAATTCTTTCGGGATTAGAAGGGCTTTCGAATAATCCTTGGCCTAAAAGTGCGATGGCAATGGGCGAGGTTCTATCACAAGAATTAAACATCTCTGCCGAAGATTTGCAGCAGCGATGCCGTGCCGTGTTTCGTTCCTTGCTTCACCGCTACGAAGACTTTGCCGTACTCACCATCGATAAGTTTACCGGAAAAGTAATCCGCAGTTTCGCAAACGATTTGGGGCTTAATCAGGATTTTGAAATTGAGCTCGATGGCGAAAAAGTGCTCCGGCAAGCCATCAGCAATATTTTAGATAGATTGGGAAACGATGCCGCACTCACCATGGCTCTCACCGAATTTGCCGTTTCAAAAGCCGAAGAAGATGGTTCTCACCGCATTTCCGAAGACGTCTTTAACTTCTCCCGGAATCTATTAAAGGAAGAAAACTCCCTGCGGCTCGACTATTACCGCAACTTCTCCATTGCCGATTTAATGGAAATTAAGGCCAACCTCACCGATGTGGTGCGAAAGAATGAAGGAATCGGAAAGGAAATTGCCACTAAAGTCCTACAACTTCTCCAAGCAAACGGCATTCCTTTAGATGCCTTTTCTTATGGATTGAAAGGCGGATTTGGGGTATATTGGAAAAATATCCTTGACAACAATGGTGTACTTAAACCGGGGGCACATCCTCTAAAAGCAATAGAAACCCAAAAGTTCACACCCGCTAAAGGCAGCGATTATAAGGATGGGATAGAGGCAATCGCCCCACAGCTTACCGAAGCCTTTAATCAGTACCAGTCATTTCTCGAAACCCATTTCTCCACCACCACTATCTATCGAAACGCCTTAAAGAATTTCAGTTCATTGGTAGTGATGAACGAGGTGGAGAAAGAACTTTTGGCGTTGAAAGAGCAACTCAACATTGTTCTGATAACCGATTTCAACCTAAAAATTAGCCAGATTGTAAGCACCGAACCCGCTCCGTTTATTTATGAGAAACTCGGTCAACGCTATTACAATTATCTGATAGACGAATTTCAAGACACTTCGGTGATGCAGTGGCTAAACCTTCTGCCCTTAGTGGACGAAGCCTTGGCCACAGGGCACTTCTCCTTGCTGGTTGGCGATTCCAAACAATCTATTTATCGTTTTCGAGGGGGTGAAGTGGCTCAGTTTGCGATGCTGCCCAAAATATATGTGTCGGAAGGTTTGCAGGCCCAACAAATGGAAGTGGGCGAGCGGGAACGCTTCAACAATCTTCGCACCATTCGCGAACAGCGGTTAGCCGACAGCTTTGTATTGAATAGTTTAACCGTAAATCGTCGCAGCAAGGCGGAAATAGTGCAGTTCAACAACTCCCTGTTTAGCAAATTGCACAGTCTTTTATCAGAACGAAACCGCGAAATCTTCTCTGACTTTATTCAAGAAGAAAACCCTGACAATAGGGGAGGATTTGTACAGATTCAATTGGTGAATGAAAAAGAAAGCGAGTTGAATTATTCGGAAATTAATATAGAATTTACACTTCAAACCATTCAGTCTTGCCTTGCTGATGGATACCAACCGGGCGACATAGCTGTGTTGTGTCGAGCGAAGAAAAATGGGGCTGAAGTTGCTGAAGAATTACTAAAACAGGGATACAATGTAGTAAGTGCTGATTCCATGTTGGTGGCAGCATCTCCCAATGTGCGGTTGCTAATAGCCGTTGCAAAGAGTTTGAGCGATAAGGCTAGCCTAATTTCTATGGCTACTGTTGCCCGCCATCTAGCTACAATTTGGGAGAGAGATATTGATGAACTTATGGAAATTGCAAGAAAGGATGGCTTGGAAGGGCTGATTGCAATAACCGGAAAAGTGGTGTCGCTTGATTACTTATCGGGTTTGCCGCTATATGATTTGTTTTTAGAATCGGCTTCCCTTTTTCTCAAAACCATTGATACCAATACCCAGTTTCTTTTTGACGAAGCTTTAATATACAGTCAGCGGTATGGCGATCATTTACCCGGATTCCTGGAATACTTTGAAGACAATTCTGGCAATTTGAAAATTCGAGCTACCGACTCGCGACATGCCATAACCGTTATGACCATCCATAAATCGAAAGGCTTGGAGTTTCCGGTAGTTATTATGCCTTTTGCTGATGATAAACTGAATACAAAAGGCAACACGGTGTGGTATGATAATCCCTCAGGGAACCCGCCAACGCTATTGCTTTCCATGAATAAAGAACTGCTCGAAACCGATGCAGCAGCTAACTTTTCCCTGGAAAAGGATAAAATGATTTTAGACCTTTCCAACTTGCTTTATGTGTCCACCACCCGACCTCGGGAAAGATTATATATATTCAGCAAAGAACTTATACCGAAAGAAGAAACCGACATGTCCGTTTCTTCCTTGCTCACTGCTTTCTGTAACGATAATCAAACCCAAAAAGTGGATGAACGCATATATGAATGGGGAACAAGAACACCAAAACCGGCTTCATCGGAAGTTGAAAAGGTTATAGACCCTTCGGCAATCAGTCCCTTTTCCCCACCTTCATCGTGGCGTAAGAATTTAATTGTAAAAGCAGAATCGTCCACAACGGAACTTTCTTCAGATAGAGAAAAGGCCCAACATTTCGGCAACTTGCTCCATAAAGCCATTTCATTAGTAAAAAGTTCGGAGGATGATTTAGCCGCCATCCTAACGCTAATGTCTAAAACCGACACAATAGAGGAGGAACATAGGACAGAATTAGAAAAGCAACTCCGCTCTATTCTGTTTAATCCTTCATTAGCAGAATATTTCTCACAAGATTGGGTTACGATGAATGAATTGGAAATTATCTTACCCGAAGGCAAGGTGCTTCGCCCCGATAGGGTTTTACTCCAGGATAATCGAGCCATAGTAATTGATTTCAAAACAGGATTACGCTCGCCCAAACATCTTTCTCAAATAGCAGCTTACTCTCAAACCCTTAAACTGATGGGCTATGAAGTGGAGAAAGCGGTGATATATTACACCGAATCGGGTGAGGTGGTAGGGTAATCGGTACTTTTCTTCCATTCTAGTTCTTTTAAGGTCAGAAAAGATTTTTCACTCAAAAATCATTTTCCGACAATTCAAAATGTTTGCCTTTAGTCAGACTATTGTTTATGATTGTTTTATGAATTAATTATACTGGAATAAGTAATATTTGTGCCCGACAATGCGAAAAATGTGTCTGTCTTTCTAAGCAAATGACACTCTACTTTTGTATCATCAAATTATGTCTAAGTCGCATTAAACATTAACACACACTGAAAATGAAAAAGATTTTACTCACCATCGCTGCTTGTTTCTCTATAGGAACTGCTTTTTCGCAATGCAACCTTGCCGTTAGCCTCGGCCCTGATACCACGGTATGTCAAGTCCAATACACTATCCCCGTACAAGTAACGGGAAGTTTTGGGAATGTTTTCTATCAATGGTTCAAAAACGGTCTACCGGTTTCGGCAGCATCTATCCAACCCATTGACCACGCCGACCATGATGTTTATACCGTATATGTAAATGACTCTTCCGGATGTCAAAATGCAGACACGGTTACTATAAGTGTATATCGCCCTTATGCCGATACAATTTACAGTTGTGGAAACAACGTTGACACGCTCGACCTTGGTTCGGGGGCTTCTCAATACAACTGGTTTAGTTTTACGGATACCCTAGGAGGCAATTCTAGTATTTCAGGAACTACTCGATATTTCTCCGCTACACAACCGGGGACATATTATGCAACGGCATTCTATAATTCATGCAGTTTGCTTACCAGTATGTTTCACGTTAATAGCGGCTGTGCTCCAGTAGCATCTTATTCAAATTCCTTTACTTATAATTCTCAGAATTATTGCAATACCAGTGTAGTTAATTTCTATGGAAATGTTGTTGGTTTTGGTGGATCGGATGCTTGGCAGTGGAATTTTGGTGACGGTAGTCCTACTTTTGCCGACCCATTCAACACGTTTCATACATACACTGCCCCGGGTGTTTACACAGTGTCATTAACCACAACCAATCCACTTGGATTTTCATATACAAGCTATCAAACCGTAGTAATTCAGTTCACGGGCCTTCTCACTGTCAATCTGCCCGCAGACACATCGCTGTGCCAAGGACAAGTTTGTCTTTCTGCCCAGATTTCGGGTGGAAACGGTCCATACAGTTTTCTTTGGAGCGATGGTAATACCTCTGACTTTCGCTGCTTCACACACGAATACAATCGAGTGCTTGCTCTTACCGTTACCGACCAAAGCACCGGCTGTTCGGGTTCCGACGATATTATCTTTTCAGTGTATAACCCTATTTTCGGCGATACCTTTTATATGTGTAATAATGGCAGCACTTCCCTAGACTTCGGCCCAGGCCCGCAGGGAACACAGTATTTCTGGCAATCATATACGGATACTAACGGTATAAACTATAACATTTCCGAGATTACTACCTTCCCTATCAGCGATACAACACAGGCTATAACCGTGATGTGGCCCGGGCAATATTTTGGCTCTGCTAACTTCGGTTCGGGTTGTGTACTAACGAGTATTTTTAATGTGCTACCCTGCTCTCAATCTTGCGATGCAACGTTTACTTACCAACATACACAAGCTGCTTGTGGCGACTCTTTGCTTATAGCCGCAAATGGTAATGCCCCCGGTACGCTCTATTCTTGGAATTTTGGCGATGGCATTCAATTCAACGATGTTAATCCAACCCTGTATCACTACTACACCTCAACAGGGGTTTATACCATTACCCTAACAGTAAGCAATAGTTCGTGCATTGATACATTTTCGGTTCCAGTTGTTATTCAAGGAAATTTAATTCAGGTGAATTTAGGAAACGACACTGTGGCCTGCCAAACTGCAGGCGGATTGATATTAGACCCAATCGTTTCGGGTGGAACAAGTCCTTTTTCGTTTAGCTGGAGTAATGGTTCGCAGCAAACATTTTCAGTATTAAACAATGTGGTAGACTATATGGTGGCTGTATATGTGCAGGATGCAAACGGCTGCTGGGCTGCCGACAGTGTTCGTGTAACCGAACTTTCCGACACAGCGATTACTTATTCGGCATGTGCAATCCCCTTGCAGTATTGTGCACTTGCACCTAATGCGACTTATTATACTTGGACAACAGGTGACACATCGGAGTGTATGTCTGCTCCCGGGCTTAACAACTTTGGTTTAACCTATGGCCTTCCGTATCCGGGTTGCACTGCCATTCAGCAAGATTTCATCATTACCCCCTGTGTTCAAAATGATAGCGTTTGGCCCGGAGATGCTAATGCCGATGGCGTGGTTACCAATTTCGACATCATCAATTTAGGAATTGCATATAACCAAACTGGCCCTGTACGCACAGACCAAAGTATTGGCTGGTATGCTCATCAAGCACAATGGTGGAATTTGTTTTTCAATTATGGTGTGAACATCAATCATGCGGATTGCAATGGAAATGGTGTTATTAATGCTGCTGACACTTTGGCCATAAGCCAAAACTATTTGCTTACACACCAGAAAGTAGAAACCCCGATTGATACAACTTTACCCCTCTTATACATTCAAGCGGTTTCGGACACTTTGGGTTTAAATCAACAAGCTGTGTTTAAAATAATGCTGTCCAATTCAGCACTTACTTCCGACAGCATTTATGGGGTTTCGTTTACTCTAAACTACAGCACCGTAAATGGTCAAGCAAGCACTGCCGGATTGGATTTTAGCACTTCGTGGCTGGCTCCGGTGGGCAACCAACTCACCTTCCAAAAATCATCATTAGGAAGCATCGATGTAGCCGTAACTCGGATAGACCAAACAAATAACAATGGTGATGGTGAAGTGGGTACTTTCATGATTGTTACCACCGACAACCTTTCCGGAATCACCAATTTAAAAGTGAGTTTGGAAGATGCTCGTGCTTTAACTGTAACAGGAAACGAGGTGTTGCTTGGAACTAAAAACGATTCAACGTTAATTGACCCACTGGGGATTTATGAATTTGAAGCCCTTTCTAATGCCACTCGACTATTCCCAAACCCAGCTACAGACCATGTTTGGGTTTCGTGTACGGCTAAAATTTTAAAGGCTGAATTGTTAGATATTTCAGGAAGAATGGTATTAGTTGCTGACAACCTAGCTGAAGGCATGAACACTTCGAGTATAGGCAAAGGAAGCTACCAACTAAAATTAGCCACCAGCAAGGGCACAATTTTCAAGAAGGTGATACTAAGATAATGAGGTGAGTGTTTATGGGGAAAAGGTCGGCAGCGGTGCCGGCCTTTTTTTGTGGGGTTTTCTTAGTCCCTCAAATCCGCCGAATCAAAGCCACCATTCCCCTATATCGGTGGGCTTTGCCTTTCAGGTCAATTATTCTTACGGTATAAGTGTAAACATCTTCTTTAGCTATTTCTGTGGAATTTCGGGTGGTGCCGTCCCAGCCTTCATCGAGGCTTTTAGTCCGGAAAACAAGTTCGCCCCAGCGGTTAAAAATCAACATTTCATATCCATCTAAAGCATAGCCTACACCTTTGGGTGCGAAAATTTCATTCTTCCGGTTTCCGGTTGGTGTAAAAGCGTTAGGGATGTAAAAGGCATAAGGTTCCTCTACGCATAGCTGCTGAATAGCGGAATCGCTACATCCCGAATTATCCATAACCATTAATGTAACTATGGAGCAACCCGTATCGCTAAAATTAAAACTTGGGTTTTGCAGGGTAGATGTTGTGGAATTAGCATCACCAAAGTTCCACAACCATTGGCTTACTCCTGCTGATGAATTATCGGAAAAATTAACCGTTGGGTCATCAGGGGTAATTTCAGTGGGGGAATAGAAAAAATCAGCAACCGGTGAACTTGATAAATTAATAATTCCCAAAGCTGTTTGAGAGGCCACGCAGCCGGCAGCATCCGATGCAGTGAGCGTTACATCATACAATCCGGCAGTTGAATAACATTGTCTAACCGTGTCGCAAGCGGCTATTAAATGTCCCGTTCCAAAATCCCACATACAATTAAAACTGTTTGGGGTGGTATTGGTAAACGTTATGCAGATGGGAACGCATCCTGTTTGCATTCCGGCAGTAAAACTCACAACCGGAGCCTGACCCACGCCTACGTTCACCGTTTGAGGGGACGACACACATCCCAAAGCATCAGTTGCCACTACCGAATAGGAGGTGGTTTGTATGGGCGAAACTGAAATGCTGTTTCCGGCCACATTTCCCGGATTCCAAACAAAGGTAGGGGTCTGTCCTGCGGCAGGGATTGCTGAAATTGTAACCGGTTGCAATCCGCAATAAGCCGTATCGTTCGAAATAGTAAATACAATGGGGGGCGAAACATTTATGTCGATTGCAGCCGGAGTGGCAGGGCAGCCTCCTGCATCGGTAGCGTTTACTGTATAAGTAATGGTTGCCGTAGGCGACACTGTTAGCGAATTCCCCACCGTGCCTTCCGACCAAGTAAAAGTGTAAGGAGCTTGTCCGCCCGTTGCCAATGCTGTGAGAGTAGTTGCCTGCCCGTTGCAAATATTCAACGGCGAAGCGGGGCTTATTTGTATGCTGAACGAACCCGAAGTAGTAACTGTTGTTGTGGCAGATTGTGCAGGGCAGCTATTAGCATCGGTAATGGTTACTGTATAATTTCCTGCCGGAAGATTGGTGGCCGTTGCGGTGGTTTGCACAGGGGTTGAGTTCCATGAAAATGAATAGGGTAAAGTTCCTCCCGTTGCTGAGCCGGTTGCTGAACCTGTAGTGCCTCCGCAACCCGTTCCCGTAGAAACTGCCAAGGCTGTAATGGGCTGAGGTTCGGCAATAACAACAGGTAAAGTAATACTGCATCCTGCATTGTCGGTAACGTCCACGCTGCTGTTTCCCGCACTCAACCCGTTGGCAGTAGTTGTTGTTTGCCCATTTGACCATAAATAGGTGTAAGGGAAATTTCCATCTACTACTGACACCGTTGCTGTTCCATCGTTTCCGCCATTGCAAAGTACGGGAGTTTGGGCAGATATAGTGGCATCCAATATGTGGATGGCTTGGCTTATACTTCCCGGTGGATTACACGCCCCGCCCGAAAGTGTGGCGGTAACGGTATATGTTCCAGTGCCACTAAATGTATGTGATGGACTGGCCTGATTGGCGGTATTTGCAGCTCCCGATGCAGGGTCTCCAAAATCCCACACCCACGATTGGGGAAACGAACACGGATTAACTCCCGTAAACGAGAATGTTTGTCCCGAACAAGAATAAGTAAAACTCGGAGCATTAGCCTGACCTTCGCTAATGGTAATATCGTCAATGGCAATGCCATCATAAGCATTGCAAATTGTCCCCGAACCAAAGGTGAATCGAAACTTTACGCTTGGATTGTTGGCTAAACCTGTTAGACAATGTTTAGCCAGTACCCAAGCTCCGCTACCATTTCCACTCCCGTTGCTACAACTGCCACCTGTGGGCTGAATATTTCCACTCCAGCCTTGCTTCACCGCGACCCATGCCGGACTGCCTAAATAGGTAATTGATGATGTGTTAAACCAGTTATCGGTATTGCAATCCACCGGATCACCAAACGCCCCAACATTTACCCAGGTAGCACCGCCATCAATAGAAGATTGTAAATTGCCTCCATCGTATTTCTTTTCACACTCCCAAAATATTTTCAACGATATAGCTGGATAATTTAAAGTTGTGAAATCAAAGCAGGTGCTTTCTAAAAAAGCATGCTCTGAATTGTTATATGTGCCTCCACTAAGTCCCCCGGTAGTCCAGCAATTCTGACCACTTGCTGCTGCCGTAATCACGGGTTTACTCACCACTCCGTAAGCCCACGACGAATTTGTTCCTCCTGAACTCCAAATTCCCTGTCCGCCTTCAAAATCTTCAAAATAAGGGAAAGTGTTTACACATTGGGAATAGCATTTGACACTCAGCAATGCTAGCCACAGAAGGGCTAATCTATGAAAATGTCGGAACTTTATCATTGCAAATCCCCGTTCAATCTTTTGAAAAGGGAGGCAAAGATAAGGGGAATGGATAATTAGAGTTTGAAGGGATTGTTACGGGGGTATGATAAAATCTACTTTTAAGGATTTTTAAACACCAAATTTCCCTTAGGGAAATTAGCTTTCAGAAGTCTATCAGTACCGATAGTTATCAGTATCAACCGTTCCAATTTCTTACTGTTCAAAAAAGAAATCAATCAAATCCTGAACATCCAAAACGGTGAGTTTAAGTGGGCTGTCTTTATCAAAAAACAAATCAATAATTCGGGTTACTTCATTTACCGAAATTACGCCATCTTTATTATAGTCGGCATAAGCAAACCGCCCTAGTCGCCCCGATAAATCTACAGACGACATCTTTTCATAATCGGGATTACCCACATTTGCACCTCCGCTTTTTCCGTTTCCTCCGCCTGTATTTGCACTTCCAATTGCTTTTAAGAATTGCGATTTAGTATTTCCTGCATTAGTGATTTTAACCCGCGATGATGGTTTATTATCTCCCTGGGTAGTTTGCCCCGAGCCATTGCCTGAATTGGAGGCTATATTTGAATTTGTTCCGCCCCCATTCTCTTTTCCTGTTGAGTTCTTTCCCGATACAGTATTTGAGTTAGCAGAAGTAGTGTTGCCGCTGGAATTGTTATTAGTGCCTGTATTCTGCGAACTTCCATTATATCCTGTTGTGGTTCCGTTACTCAATGAGCCATTTCCACCACTGTTATAAACGTTTCCACTATTATTCGTATTTCCTAAAGTATTCCCACTGGTATTTGCTCCGTTGTTAGCACCATTTCCGCTCTGATTGTTCGTATTAGTACTATTCCCGTTTCCGCTAATATTATTGGGGTTTCCTAAAGTATTCTCACTTGGATTCGTAACGTTGTTAGCATTACCGCTGGCATTTGTACTGTTCAAATCACCACCGGTATTGCTATTGTTTCCATCGGTATTTCCATTATTGCCAGTGTTGTCATTTCCTGCAATCGTATTGTTGCCGCTGCCCCCAACACCAGACCCATTTACATTTGAAACTCCGTCACTAACTCCTGTTCCACTTGAACTGCTTCCTCCCGTAGTAGTATTGTTTCCGATTACGTTTCCATTAGCATCCGTAGCATTGCCTGTGCCAGTATTTTTGCCGTCAGCAGTTGTGTTCGTTCCATTTTTCGCTGCTGCTGCTTTAGCCAGCTTATCCTGTTTGGCTTTTTCTTTGGCTTCGGCCACCCGTTTCTTTTCTTCGGTTTGGAAATTTTTAAAGTCCTGATTGGCCTGTGTTCCCTTTTCTAAATAGTCGGCTGTGCCATTTTTATTATCGTCCACAGGGCAACCTTTTTTATCTACCCTTAAACCTTTTGGTGTGTTATCACATCTGTCTTTATTATCTGCAATGCCATCGTTATCTATATCCTTGGGCTGACTTTCGTCTTCTTCGGCATACGACAGGTTGTAGTTTATCCCTGCCGAAATAGACAACAGGTTATCGTACCCCTTTTTGCCCTGTCTTGCTCCAAGCCCCACACTGCTAACGTTATCAAGCATATCACTAAATACTTGCTGATATTCCAAATTTATCCGTGCACAAAGCCCTTTCTTTAGTTTAATGTCCACCCCGGCAAAGTAGGGAATGGCAAAGGTTATTTGCGGATAATTACCGAATCTGTCCAAATTGGCCTGACGTAAATCGGTTTCGTATTTGTGGTCTTTTTGAATTGTTTCAGTAGTATCGTAAGCCGAATAGAGCCTTCCGGTTGCGTCTTTGTAATCACCTTTGCTTCTGAAACTAACGAATCCAACCCCGAACCCAACATAAGGTTGAAGTGTTCGGTTGGGTTTTACGATTGGAAAAAGATTATAACTCACTCTAAGGCTTTGAGCCATAAGTGTTGTTTGGAAATTTATATCGGTTCCTTTAATGGTTTGGCTACCGTAAATTTTTCCGGAGGAGAAGCCAATGCCTAAGGAGATAGGCTTAGCAAGGGGCTGCTCTAAGAAAATCTGATACCCGATTTTCTTTCCAAACGGGGCTTTATATTCTTCCGATTTTATATCAGTAAACCCCACAAATCCCATCAATCCAAAGCCAATCCGAGGTTTGCCAATGCTTTTCTTTTGCGAAAAACTCACAGAAGGAAAGCTAAGGCATAAAGCCAATGCAATGAATAAAAGGTTCTTGGTTTTCAAGATTACAAAACTACACAAAACTCCTTAAAACAAAAGAAGCAACTCGTATTAAGAGTTGCTTCTTTTGTTTTAAGGAGTTTTATTTCTTAGCGACCTTGAATTCCTAAGGCTTCTTGAACTGTAATTCTCGCACCGTCTTTATAAGCTGTTACGAATGGTCCAGGGACTGCATTATTATCACGAATAGAGTTTGAGAAGTTTTTGGCCGCTTTATAGCTTCCAAAACCTCCAACCACATATTTATTTAAGCCTTCATGCTCTTCCCAATTAACAGTTTCGCTTAAGTTATAAGCTGTTTTAAATTCAGAAGGTTCAGCTTTACGCTTTGTAGCAGCAACCTGTACTTTGTAAATTAAACCTCCGGCACTTGCAGTGCTTTTTGATGCAGATGATGCAGCGGCTGCGGCATCTCTTTCAGCTTTTGCAGCAAGTTTTGCGGCAGCAGCTTCGTCTTTTTTACGTTGAGCGTCCTCTTTTTTGGCTTGTGCTTCGGCAGCAGCAGCAGCTTTTTTGGCTTCAACCTCAGCATTGTTGTTGCTTGCGGTTGCTGTTTCTGTTTTTACAGGCTCCGATGCAGTAACTACTGGTTCAGTTTTAGCAGGTTCAGCAGAATTTATTTTTGTAGGTTCAACTGTTTTAGCTTTTGTAGGTTGGCTGTTTTGAGCCACAGCAGCAGCTGTGCCGGAAGCAGTGATATTTATTATATCTTTTGGCAAAGCTGCTTTTTGGGTTTCATTGTTTAGGATAAAAGAGAAGGTTCCTTCTAAAATTTGATTGCCGGTAACAGAGGCATCAACCTTTACTTTATAGGAAACTTTGAACGTTTTGTCGGCAGGAAGTGCCATCCAAAGAAACTTTACCTTTTGCTCTTTGAACGAGAAAGTGGAGCCATTGGGATTGTCGGGAACGGCGGTAAAACCAATCGGCAAATCTTGTTGGAGTTTAGCGAAACCGGCAACATCACCTTTGTTAATAGTGATTTCTACCGGAAATTCCTTACCAGCTTCGGCTTCGGCGGGAATATTTGTTACCACTTTCACATCTTGTGAAAATGATGAAAAACTAATGCTAATAACTGAAATAGTTAAGATTGATTTTAGAGATAGCTTCATTGATTTTTGTTAAAATTTGGGCGGCGAAAGATAGAACTAATTTTTATTTGCACGATTTCTAAACAATATTTTCTAATTTTTGTAAAAACGTCCTGTAATGTCGAATTAATCAGGACTATAGTTTTCTGTTTTACTTTTGTACTAAACTAATAACCAATGGCAGAACATAATGAATTAGGCAAACAGGGCGAAGATATTGCTGGGGCACATCTGCGTGGTTTGGGTATGGAAATACTTGAAACTAATTGGCGATTTCGTAAATATGAAATCGATATTATTGCAAAAGAAGGCGATTTTATTGTTATTGTGGAGGTAAAAACCCGCCGAACAAACTACTTTGGCGAGCCTCAGGAATTTGTAAACCGTGCGAAACAAAAGCAGCTAATTGAGGGTGCGAATGCTTATATAGAAAATAAGAAACTATCGCTTGAAGTGCGGTTCGATATAGTTTCGGTACTATATAATGAACAGAAATCGGCGGTATACCTTATTCGGGAAGCTTTTTCGGCGATGGGTTAAAGTCCTAAACTGCCGCCCTGATACAAATCAAGCACTTTCAGTTTATAAACCAAATCGTATTTGGATCGCAGCAAATTTGATTCAGCATTAGTGAGGCGTGTTTTGGCTGTGTTATAATCTAACACATTTATTGCCCCTGCATTATAGCGTTGTTCTGAATAGCGGAAACTCTCATTGAGGGCAGTAACGGTTTTTTTGCTGGCTTCAAACGTATTTAATGCAGCCTTTGCATCGGCGTAAGCTTGCTGAATAGTGCGGTCTAGGTTTTGCTTTTTAATATCGGAATTGAGCTGAGCGTTTTTCAAGGCAATCTTAGCTCTGTTGATTCCCGTTCTGCTTTGAAATTGATTAAATATTGGAATGGTGAGGTTGAAGGAAATGTTCTTGTTTACATTGTCGTTAAACTGTTTGCCGAAACTTTGGGTTTTGGTGCTATATATAGCCTGAGGTACAATTGTAAAAACATCTTGCCCCCCTGATGTATATCCATTCTTGTAAACACTGAATGTAGTATCTGTAACTGTTATATCTTTACTTAATCCCGAAAACCCCGTCCCAATGCTCCCGCTTAAAGTAAGTTGTGGCATTGACGTTCCTCTTGCAACATTGAGTTGTGATTTAGCACTGAATTCCTTCATTTCAGTGCTTTTAATGTCGGGTTGCAGTTTAAGGGCGGTGAGATAAATTTGACCTGGCGTTTGCTGCAATAAATTATCGGCAGGAATAACTATTTCGGGTTTATCTACTGTAAAGTCTGTTCCTTCGGGCAAATTCATCAGCATAGTTAATGAAAGATAGGAGAGATTTACCTGATTTTCGGCAGTAACAACATTTAGTTCTTCGGTGGCCAATTGCGACTCTATGTCATACAGATTTCCTTTTGCTACCGAGCCTGCATCTACCAATTTTACCATTCTGTCGCGTTGCGATTGGGTAATATCTTTTTGGCGATGGGCATTTTCAACTAATTCTAATGAAAACAAAACATTCAAATATGCACTTGCCACACTCAGCGAAATGTCTTGTTTTAGTTTATCTAAATCGTGTTGGCTGGCCTTGTAATCAAAATTCCCTTGCTGAATAGTGTATTGTTGCTGCAGTCCATTAAACAGGGTTACACTGCTATTTAAAAAGAAGTTGTTCGACCGCACTGTGCTATTGGCAAAGGTGTTGGTAAAGGGGTCAATCCTCCGGCCAATGTTATAGGCGTGAGTAGCACCGCCGTTTAAATTAGGCAGCAATTGCCAGTAGTTTTGTTTTTGGGTGAGTTTGAGGTTATCCGAATTCAATTCACTTTGACTTACATTCAAATTATGTTCGATAGCATATTCGATGCACTGTTTCAGATTCCAAGTTTGTTTTTGTGCAAATGCTTGGTTACATATTCCTAAACAAATAGCCGTAAACAGATAGATAGATTTACTTTTCAAGGTTTTGAAAATTTGGGCAAATGTAAAGGTTTAGTTTAGGAAGAATGAAGGGGCTAAAAATGAAATATTGGTAAAAAATGCAAAAACCAATAAGGGGTGCGGGTATGCCATTTTCGCCCAATAGGAAAGCAATTGCGAAATTTAATTGATTAGTCCGTTGCTAATTCAGAATTGCCTTCGGATCCAATTGCAGCTTCTTCCACCATATCGGCATCGTCCTGTCTGCTAACGCTAAGGATAATTCCAACAGCAATGCTGGCAAACCAAATAGAAGTACCACCCATACTTAAAAAAGGTAGCGGCTGCCCCGTTACAGGAAACAGGTTTATGGCCACAGCCATATTTATCATACCCTGAAAAATGAGGCCAAAGGTGCAACCCATAGCCAGCAAAGCACCAAAGGTTCGGTTACATTTTATAACGATGCGTATGCCCCGAAACAGCAGAATGAGATAGAGAAACAATACGATTACGCCACCTATCAAGCCGTATTCTTCAATTATTATAGCATATATAAAGTCGGACGAAGATTGGGGGAGGAAGTTTCGCTGAGTGCTATTGCCGGGGCCTTTGCCCACTATTCCTCCGGTAGCAATGGCTATCTTGGCTTGCTCCACCTGATATTGCTCTTCGCTATCCATATCGCCCGATTTCCCTTTGGCGAAACTTTCTATTCGGGCTTCCCAGGTTTTTAAGCGGGGCATTGAATCGGGAAAGGCTTTTCCCAATAAAACAATAAACACTACCCCGGTCAAGGCTATCCCCAGCATTTGAAAGAGATATTTAAAACTTAGCCTACCCATGAATAGCAATATGAGACTGATTACAAATAGTACAGCGGCGGTAGAGAAGTTACTTCTCACCACCAAAGCACAGATACCAAACACTGGAAGAAATATATTCAGGCTCACCCAACGTTGGTCTTGAAGTTTGTCCGTACTGCGGCTCATCACCCTTGCCAGATACATTATTAAAGATAGCTTGGCAATGTCGGATGGTTGAAAAGTAATGTTGATGCCGGGAATAACCAACCAGCGGCTGGCATTGTTTACATTAGCTCCCATAAAGAAGGTTAGCAACAGCAACAGAACCGACACAATTAATCCTATTTGAGAAAGGGCGGAAAAATATTTGTAACGAATTTGGTGAAAGCTCCACATAAGTCCCAGACCGAAAACAACAATGAAGGCGTGCTTGTATAGATAATATTCTGTGTTCCCGCCCTGAAAACGATACGCTAAAGCTCCACTGCTACTGTAAACGGCCAAAATGGAAATAACCGACAGCAGAATAACAACGAGCCAAATTACTTTGTCGCCCTTGAGGTAGGTGTCGAGGAGATTCATTGAGGAAATGTGCAGAATTCACTACACGGGCTTAAAACAGGGTTGGGGTATTGTAGCTCTCCCTCTTTTAAAGGGGGAGTTGGAGGGGGTTTTAATACAAAATACCAATCTTACAATTTCTTGGGAACTAAAACCGGATTGTTTATCAAACCTTTTACAGCCTTTTTAAATTTATGACCCCTGTCTTGATAGCTATCGAAAAGGTCGAAACTGCTGCTAGCCGGAGAAAGCAACACAACATCACCTTTTTTGGCCATAGCAAAACCTGCTCTCACAGCTTCTTCGGCGGTGCTTACAGATATAATTATATCAACTAGGTTGGTGAAGGTGGAAAATAGTTTTCGGCTATCGAGGGTTAAGCAAATTACCCCGGTAACTTTATCTCTAACAATGTCGGTTAAATTGGAGTAATCGTTTTGGTTATCAATACCCCCTGCAATCCAAATAACGGGTTTGGTCATCCGTTCGAGGCTATACCAAGTTAAATCCACATTGGTGGCCTTGCTATCGTTTATAAATTCAATACCTTTAAATTCACCCAAACTTTCGAGCCTGTGCTCGGTGCTTGGAATATCATCGAGGCTTTCGCGGATAATGCTGCTGCGAATTTCGGCAAAGGTTTTATAGGCATCTGCACTTAATTCAATGTCTTTCTTTTCCATAAGGTTTGGATTTTAGGGCTGACCTCAAAATTAAGCCGCCACAGATTGATGATTTTCCCGAAACGCCAAAACTTTTAAACGTTGAGATGTTGAAGGAGGGAGAGGGTGAATGTAATGGGTTTAGCTATATAACATTGTCGTCCGCAATCACATATAAATAGCTGTAAGATTCAATTGCACGCACTACTAAGTGCTTTGCGATACATGTGCCGACCGTTGCCCGCACCCATAAGTGATTTGAGATACATGTGCGGGGAGTTGCAAGGACTCGTAAGTGATTTGCGATACATGTGCTGGGAGTTGCAAGCCCTCGTAAGTGATTTGCGATACATGTGCTGGGAGTTGCAAGCCCTCGTAAGTGATTTGCGATACATGTGCTGGGAGTTGCAAGCACTCGTAAGTGATTTGCGATACATATGCTGGGAGTTGCAAACACTTGTAAGTGATTTGCGATACATATGCTGGGAGTTGCAAGGACTCGTAAGTGATTTGCGATACATGTGCTGGGAGTTGCAAGCACTTGTAAGTGATTTGCGATACATGTGCTGGGAGTTACTTTGGCGTTTTTGAGGGGTATCAAACACCGCCACACTCTTCGCTCAACCAATGGGTTAGTGGAAATAGCTCTTAAAACCTTCCATTTTACTCATTTTTGGAGGCTTTGAGCAAAATCATGGAAACACCTCTTCAAAAAATATTTTCGATTTCACACAATATATATTTCAAAGCTACGTTATCTATTACATATTAAGTCAAATTATGTAAAAATGGGAAGCATTTCAAACACCCCCCGATCGGCTCGAAGTAAAGTAGTTTACAACATAGCCACCACACCTATTATACTATTTACCTCCGATATTTGGGAAGGCAAGGCTGTGAAGGATTGTCTGGAACTTAAGCCGGGTTTTGGCAAGGTGCAGCTGGCCAGAAATTTCAAAGAACTGAACCCAATCCTCCTAGGCCACCCTGATGCTGTGGTGGTATTTGATATGTTTAGCAGCCACTATGCAGGAGTGTATCTGGCAAAATATATTCAAAAGAACTATCCGACAGTGGCAATGATGAGCGTATCGGAATATTCCCACACCGCTTTTGCCTTGATAGCCCGAAACTTTGGCGTTAGGGGCTATATGCCGCGAAGTGGTGGTATTGAAATGCTGCGTGAAATACTAAACCTGCTGATGCAGGGCAATGACGAGTTGTACCTTGGAACCCGGAATTCGGAAGATTCGACTACGGAGGATTTTCTGGCTGACCTCACCCTTTTACGGGCGGCTCCATTGCAAGTATGGATACTTGCAGTGGCAGATAGAACCGTGCAGGAATCGTCAGACCTAATGGGGGTGAGTATTGATGCTGTAAATATTGACCGCAGAGCAATTAAAGGCCATTTTGAAGCAGATAAATTAGATACCGTGTTAGCCATTGGGAAAAACCTTCAGAGGCGGTAAATTAATTTCTTACCTCAAAAACTACACTTTTTAGTGTAGTTGGAATTTTGGAGGGGCAATAATTTTGCCTTATAAATAAATCACCAAATTAAATTAAAATGGCAACATCAAACTGGAGTTCAACCGACAATGTTTTTGAAAACGTAACAGTAGACAATTACATCAAAATGCGTGGAATTGCATTATTCACCAAAGCTGTGCTCACCGCCCGGCAAGCCGAAACAGGTATCGCTCCTATTCTGGCTGCATACTCCCCCATCTGCGATGCTTATGTAATTAAGTATGATGACTGGGTGGAAAGCGAAGGCGAACACATTGGTAGCAGTACCACGCTGGATACTTTATTCGATACACTTTCGGCACCCAATGCCCGCAAATGGGATAATGCTATTCAAGATGTGTATGATTTGGGTACGAATGACTATAGACGTCTGCTACCTCACCGCCGCGGACCATTCCAATCAGGAAACAGAGATGAACGGCAATCAGCAGTGAATGCCCTCATTACTGCCATTGGTGCCGACCTTGCATTAGCCACACTCAAAGGTCAGATTCAGGCATTTGCAACCAGTTTAAGTAATGCTTTACTTCTTCACGAGGGTAATATGGGTGCAACTTCTATTCTTTCAGATGAAGTGGAAGCAGCCCGTATAGTTACCGCCCAGGCTATGTTTGGAGCGTTTGCATCCTTATGTCTGCTAAACCTTACTAATTTGAAAAATGTAGATTCCTATTTTGACCTGCCGAACATTCAGCATAAAAAGCAAACCATTTTCAACCTTCACATTCCTGCCGGGTCATTTAGGTTTATCTTTATTCACACCTTCAAACCCACTGACACCTTTGAAGTGGAAAACAACGGGGATGCCAATCTTGACTTCGGGGTAAGCCAAACTCGCACTCAGCCTTTCTCGGGCCCACCCTTTCTATCGGTTTCGGGGCATAGCACCAGCACCGGCACGGGTACTCAGGTTATGAATGGTACTTATCGCTTCTTTATGGTGGTGAATAGCTCCGGACAGGACGGCAGTTTTAAATTGACTACAAATTTCTAAGTAAAGTCGTAACTCGAAAAAAGCGAAGCAATGATGCTTCGCTTTTTTTTTGCACTTCAGCCATGCCCGCTCTTCACGAATTGGCTACTTTAACCCTCTACCAAGCCATCAATGACAAACCACCTTAATTAACTCCAATCTTCTATGTGAATATCCAATCCTTTTCTGATATTTGGCCGCAAAATTTCGTAAAATATTGCTTTGATTAAACCAATGCTTGAAAACTTATGTCAGAAGCATAAATTGACAAACAAATTTAGAGAAAGCAGAAAGAAAAGAGGCTAGAATAGAAATATGGCAGAACGTGATGACAAAGAGTTGTTGGTGCAATTTCGGGACGAAAAGACCCGTGATTCGGCATTCTCGTTAATCATCAAAAAGTACCAGCAACGGGTGTATTGGCATATCCGAAAAATGGTAATTGACCACGATGATGCTGATGATGTAACCCAAAACACGTTTGTAAAAGTGTGGCGAAACCTCGATAATTTTAGAGAAGATTCACAAC
>CANJNG010000037.1 GCA_947475205.1 Bacteroidota bacterium | reverse complement strand
TTTTGACCGTAAAAAACAAAATATTGAAACTATATCCTGAAATCGAACCCCAATAAATCATTCTAAGAATTTGTAATTAGGTCAGTTTGAAGAATTATTATAACCGAAATATTGAAAAATGATGCCAATTGCATTTTGCAACGGTCTCGATACGATGATATTATCAAATGACACTTTGCGTTATTTTCATTTTACAGAGGCATATAATAATTCCGATTATACTCTATTCGACGAAGGCCTGGAATGGATTGAAGGAATAGGAAGCAATGTTGGCTTTTTTACCTTTTATGGAGTTTTTGAAAGCGGAGTTTCGTTGGCCTGTTTTCACGAAAATGACCAAAATTATGTCATTGACCTTTTTGGTGCCCCTTCGTGCGAAACTGTTGGGATAGTTGCCCCTCCTATCAATACTGATTTTCAAATTTCCCCAAACCCGTCATCGGGTCAGATTAAAGTTTCTATTTCTAACACAAATAACCAAAATACAACTGCCTCAATTCATGATATTTTTGGCAGACTTGTAAAAAGCTACACTATCCAAACAGAAAATTCAGAATTGAATTTATCCGACC
Organism: Bacteroidota bacterium; assembly: GCA_947475205.1. Taxonomy (GTDB): domain Bacteria; phylum Bacteroidota; class Bacteroidia; order JAIBAJ01; family JAIBAJ01; genus JAIBAJ01. The sequence continues at coordinate 30,944 of CANJNG010000037.1, read as the reverse complement.
TTAACGATGGTGTTTATTTTGTAAAAATAGCTTCTACAAGTTATGCCAATTGGCAGAGAGTGGTATTGAAGCGAGAGTGAGCGAACTAAAAAAGTATTAGGATTGTGCCTACCCCTCCACGGCCACCACTTCTTCTACTTCGGGAATCATTCTTTTCAGCAGGGCTTCTATTCCAGCTTTAAGGGTTATGGTAGAACTTGGGCAGCCGCTACAAGCCCCTTGAAGCACCACACTCACTTTACCATTCTCAAAGGATTGGAAAAGCACATTGCCGCCATCGCCCTCCACTGCGGGACGAATATATTCATCTAAAACCGACATGATGTGTCGTTCAATTTCTGTTTCGGGAATTTTTTCAGCTGAAGCTTGTGCCTGTTTCTGCTTGATTTCTTCCTCTTTGCTGTAATCTACATCATCTACCAACACCTTTCCACCAGCAGCGATATAGCTTTTCAGAAACTCCCGAAGTTCAAGCATTACTTCTTCCCATTCCACAAAAGCTCCTTTGTTTATACTAATGTAATTGGAAGCAAAAAACACACTGGTCACAAACGGGAAATCGAACAGTTTGGCGGCTAATGGCGATTTTTGAGCATCTTTATAGGAAGTAAATTCAACCGGGCCAACTCTGTTTATATACATATTGAAAACAAACTTCATCGAGTTTGGATTCGGAGTGCTTTCGCAGTAGATAGTTACGGGGGACATAAGTGGGCTTGGTTTCGTTTCGATGCAAAAGTAACAAAAAGGGCAACCCTTTGTTTTAGCAAAGTCTGCCCTTTTCAACAATTGCTTGGATTCAATTTCCCCGTACCTTGAAAGTAAATGTGCCGTGCTTTGATCTTTCGAAACACCTCCGCCTTAAAAACGATTTGGAGCTAAATCTGGTTGGTTAGGAATGAATAGATAATGAGTGAAGTTAGTTGTGAGCCTTTGTTTAAAACCCCAAAAATGCTTTAAGCCTCCAAAAAGTATTTTGTTTAGGTTTGTCGAGATTTTTATGCTGAGAAATTTATACTCGATATTGCTGTGTTTTGTAATTATGCCTAGTGCTACTATTTGGGCTCAAAGCGACATATTGTTTACAAACGGCAAAATAAAAAAAGCTTACGTTTTCAATAAGGATTTCTATCATGTTCAATATGCCACCAAGAAATTGGAAAATATTAACGAAGCACAGGTGGCTGAACTCGAGGCAGCTATTGAGAAGCAATACCTGAAAGATATATACGAGGTAAACAAAAAGTATTCAGCTAAATTGGTAGAATATAAAAAGAAGAGCAAAGATGAAGTTAAACTTGCTGAATTTGAAGCAGGAAATACAATAAATCGCACGGCAAAAGAAGAGAAAATTCGTAAGAAAAAATCCACCAAACAAGCTAATCTTCGATATACCGGCTTAAGGAAAACTCGCCGTGAAAATGTATTTTCAATAACCTCTGCCGATGGCCGTGAGGAAGTAATTTATACCAGCGATACCCTTGGCTTTTTAGATTCAAGTAAAGTAGATGTTGAATTTACTGAGGCCGAAATGCGGCGTTTCATAAAAGGCGAGCAGGATGGACGCAAGGTAAAATCACCGTTAACCACTTTTGTTTCTGGTGGCTTAGGTGTAGCTGGGGGAATATTTGGAGCGTTTTTCGGCCCCGTAGTACCAGCAGTCTATTTTTCAATTGTTGCCGTAAAGAAGAAAAATAAAGCCTTAGAACGTCAAGTCCCCATTAACGAATTGCGAGACGATAATGCTTATATGGATGGATTTAGCCGAACAGCCAAACGCCAAAAGGTAAAAAATGCCGCTATTGGCGGTGCAGTTGGTTTAGCTGTTGGTGTCGGAGGCTTGTTGATTTATCTTGTCCCAAGATAGCCTCATGCTGTAAATACCGCTCAATTCGCCACCTGTCCGGCTTCCGACAATTTTTGCTCAAATTCTCTTACCAGCTCTTCATCCGTTTTTCCAAGATTCCGCAATGAAAATCCGGCATCTTTAGATAAAGGATGATTAGGATATTTATTCAGAAAGTCAACATAGAATTTACGAGCAAGTGCAGTATCGTTTAGGGGGCCATCATAAATAAAACCCTTCATAAAAATGGCATACGAAGCTCTTTTATATTCAGGAAATCGTGTAGCCACCTGTTCAAAATAGCCAAAAGCCTCTAAGGGTTTGTTTAGACTTAGGCTCAATTCTCCGGCCTTAAAAGTATATTCCGGCGAAAGGCTGTCCGATGGGTAAAGCTGAGAGAATTTACCATACTCTGTAATGAGTGATTGGCCAATTATGGGGTCAAGTCGCTGAGCTGAATCAGAAAAAACCTTCTTTTCCAAATCAGAAATAGTTTTCAGACTTATTGTTTGTTCGTTGTCTTGGCAAGCCGCCAACAAAAAAGCCCCCATTACGAAGGCTTTTGATAACTCTTTGAATAATTTCATGCTATTTTTCGGGTGCAGCGAGAGTTGCCTTCTTTTTCTTTTCTTTAATTTCTCCTGTAAACTCGTAGTCAATTGTCTTCTTAGGTTTGTTTTTCACAGTCCATTCAGCTGTACCCGAAATGCTGTTACCTTCAATCCGACCCTCAAAAGTAACTTTATCAACATCGTCAATAGCCGCTTCACATTTCCAAACTATTGCCATAGAGCCTGTGCTAGAATCAATATCAGCAATTTCATAAGGTTTAGTGGGTACACGAAATTGCTCAGTAAACATTTTCGATTTGAATTTTCCGCCTCTGAACGAAAACTCATCATCTTCTTCTTTGGCTTCTTTGGCTTTTTTACCTGTAACAGTTGCTATTTGCTTTATTTTAATTGTGAATGTCTTTTTCTCCAACAATGGCTCGCCCTTGGAGGTTTGAGCAACAGAAGATACTGCAAACAGAATTGAAAATAAAAATATAGATAAAGTTGATTTCATTTTGAGTTATTAAAATTGTATCGCAAAAATATTGTGAGAAATGAGGATTGCAGAAAATTAAATGAGAAGTTTTGAACCACTTAACCTTAGTTACCTACTTCGTATGAGTGTAACGTGTCCACGGTAAACGTGAAATTTCTTGTTCACATCCGTAATTTCAAACACATACACGTAAGTACCTTGTGGAGCAACATCCGCTGTGTTTCTATCCACACCAGCCCAGCCTACATTCTGATTACGGCTTTTGTAAACGCTCTCGCCCCAACGGTTATAAATCCTCATTTCATAATCTTGTATGCCTGTGCCATAGCCATTGAACACTTCATTCAATGTGTCGCGACTATCATTTGGAGTAAAAGCATTGGGAATATAGAACACAAATTCAGGGTCAATTACCACAGGACGGATAATCGTATCCCTGCATCCAAAACGGTTTTCTACCATAAGTTCGGTTTCATATGTGCCCGAATCGCCATATAAATACATCGGACTTGGCATGGTGCTTACGTCGTTGGTGCTATCTTCAACTCCAAAATCCCACCACCATTGGTTCACTTCTAATAGACTTTGGTCAGTGAAGGTTATCCAAGCATCTAATTCAGAAGTTGGTTGTGGAGAAATATTGAAGTTTGCAATTGGTTTAGGCCAAACAGTTAGGAAGCCTACTTTGGTTAACGAGTCTTTACAGCCATCAGCGGTTGTAAGTATTAACTGTATATCGAAATCGCCATAGCTATCATAAGTGTTAGATGGCCGGTTGCCATCGTTAGAAAAGTGTGAATCACCGAAATTCCAATTCCAATAACTAACAGTATATCCTGTGGGGCTGGGATTCAAATCTTCAAATCCTACTGTCAAGGGTTGGCATCCTATTAAAGTATCTTTTGCAAAATCGACTAAGGGCAAAGGGTTTACCAAAACCGGAATTGTAGTATCAATTGTGCAGTTTTTATTGGTCGTGGCGGAAAGTGTAACATCAAAAGTGCCTGCATTAGGAAATAGGTAAGAAGTTGCACTGTCCGTAGCTGAACCTAATCCGGCAAAATCCCAATTCCAAGAACTTATGCTTCCGGTTACATCCATTTGGGTTGTGTTATAGAATACATTAGCGTGGGTGCTACAAGCCGGGTCAGATTGGAAACTCACAAACGGAATAGGGTAAACCTGAATATCCTTATCTAAGGAAGCCGAACAACCATTATTGGTCTTTACATCTAAATGAACGGTATAAATTCCGAAATCGGGATAAATGTATTGAGGGTTTTGAACGCTATCAATTCCGGGAGGTGGACCGTCGCCAAAGTCCCAAGCCCATTCAGCTATTGCATCTGCAAACAGATTCGACACATACGATGAATCCGTAAACATAGACGAACTTTTCCGGCAAGCGGCAGGGGTGATAAAATTTGCTTGCGGATTAGGGAATACACGAACATTCTTAGTAGCGGTATTTGTACAACCATGGGAAGAGGTAGCAGTAAGCACCACATCATAAGGCCCGGCAGTTGTAAATACTAAGCTTTGTGGCGAAGATTGCGTATTGTATGGGAATGTGATAAATACGTTATCGAAATCCCAGTAATTTGTAAACGAACCGTCGGCATTGGTAGTTAGGTTCTGGAAACTAATTGGCAAACCCTCACAAGTATCATTATATGAAAAATCGGCAACCGGTAAGGAGTAAACCAATACATTTTGAGTGGTGTCATCAATGCAACCTTGGTCTGTAGTAACTTTTAAATTCACAGGCTTTGTTCCATAAGAATTAAACACATATACAGGGTTTGGTGTAACGTTATCAAGGTACTCACCATTATTCATATTCCAGTCGTAGATAGTAATTTGGTCGGGAGCAGATACACTGGCAGTTTGAGTAAACGTTGTTTGAACACCTTCGCAAACCGTTGTTGCGTTAAAATTTGAATAGGGTCTATGATGAATAATTACTTGTTTTTGAACTGAACCAATACAGCCGATAGTGCCATTAGGGTTCGTAACATTGGCATCCGACGTAGCTGTTAAAGTAACATTAACCGATCCTCCGGTATTAAAGGTGTAATTTGGGGTTTGACCCGTCATTGTTACTGGTGGAGCGGCAGCAATCGACCAATCCCAAGCAACAATATTATCAGTTAGAATGGTGGAAGCATCAGTAAAGTCGGTTTGAAATCCGGCACAAACGCTGGTAGAGGCAAAGTCCGCTGTTGGAATATCGTGCACAATTAATGGGTAAGTTACAGGAAGCGAAGTACAGTTAAAACTTGTGGTTGTGGCGTAAGTTACTTGATATGTTCCTGAAGCTAAATAAATATTGCAAGGGTTAAACGAAGTGGATTGTGATGCGGGAACAGTTCCAAAATCCCAAGTAAAGGTAAAGATTGGGTCGGTAGAAGATGGGGAATTGTCGGTGAAACAAGTAGGATCTCCGAGGCAAGTTTCAGCAAACATGAAATCGGCAACCGGAATATTTCCAACGTGAACGAGTTTGTTAAACGTATTTATACAGCCAATTCCATCGGTTACTGTAAGTCCAACATTATAATCTCCTGCCGAAGCGTATAGGTATTGTGGATTAGGAACAACATCTGTTCCGGCAGGTGGACCATCACCAAAATCCCAAACCCATGAAGTTATGCCACTGGCTGGAGGAGGAGTTGCATCTGTAAATGCTGTAGCCGTTCCAAAGCAGGCTGTCGTATTGGTAAAACCGGGTTGAGGTAGTGGGTTTACTGTTACAGGAAGTTGGGTGCTGCCAGTACATCCATTAGCATCAGTGGCAGTTATGCCTACGTTTGCAACACCCGGAATATTAAAGGTGTGATTACATGTTGTTCCGGTTGGATGCGGGAAAGTGCCGAAGTTCCATTCAATATTGGCTATTGCAGCACCACTTGGAATAATTGTAGCATCGGTAAAAGTAGTCGGTGTGTTTTGGCATATTGGCGGCACGGTAAAGTCAGGAAGCGGGTTAGGATTAATTATAATAGGGTACATAACAGTCCCGATACATCCATTATTATCCGTTGCAGTAAGTGTTACATCAAAAGTACCAGCCACAGAATATGTATATGTAGGCGATTGTGCCAACGATGTAGCAGTACAGCACCCAAAATCCCAATTATAGCCCGCTATGGCCGAATTGGTGGTGGTGTTATTGCTGAAATTTACTGGAACGCCAATACAAGCCACAAAAGGTGGCGGAGTATTAGAATTTGCAACAGTGAACTGAGCCGTTGGACTTGATGTTACGGTAACATTTTGTGTAAGTGTTTGTGTACAACCCGCTCCCGAACCTGCCGTCAAAGTTACTGGTTTGCTTCCGCCAGTTGGGAAAACGTGTGTTGGGTTTTGCAATGTAGAAGTTGTTCCATCACCAAAATCCCACAGCCAAGTAGTAATTTGAGAGTTGTTTACACTCGATAGGTCGTAGAAGTTTACAATTTCTCCAGCACAGGCTGTAGTAAAATCAAAATCGGTTACGATAATGCTGGGCTGAATTTGGGAAGTAAGCGTAATTACACATCCGGCGAATGTGGTAACTCGGCAGGTATATTGGTCACCAATTACAGGACTGGTAATAGTTAGGGTTTGAGCAGAGCCTAATATTGTCCCCGGGGTATTGGTTTTATACCATTGATATGAAGCAAATCCATTCGGTGCGGTGAGCAAAACCTGATTTGATCCTGCACAATAGGCCACATCAATAATCAATGCCTGACACGCACCATAAATGTAAGCATAACCAGCATGTCCACCTTGCCCGCAGTCGTTTGTGGCAAAATCAATATTGATGGTTGAACCAATGTAGGCTGTTAAATCCAAAGCCGCTGTTCTCCAATCCTGATATTTCCAGCCTCCGCAAGTGCCAAAACTTCCAGCAGACCCACCACAATTACAAGGTTTGTAACTGTAATTTGCACAGTTAGGATCCACCAGTTGCCCCGCCGCATTGGTAACTCTCACCGAGAAGCTTGGCATTTCAGAGCAACTATGCCCTGAACAAGGATTTTCGTAAATAACAGCATAATTGTAAATAAACAGAGCATTTCCAGGAGTAACCGGAGCAATTTGATACCTTAACCGCTCTGCCCCATATCCTGCCGTTGCATTCCCCAAACGGGCTACAGAAGTAACTCCAGGAGGCAACATCAACACGCCACCACAAGAGTTAGGGTCGGGGCCTGGGGTGTTAATTATAGTGTGTTGCCCGTTCACAATACCAGGAGTATTAACATTCACAGGGCAACAGTTTCCGGTAAAGCCGCTCCAATTGTTAAAGTTTCCGTAAAAAAAGTCAGAATTATCGCATTGACTTTGCGAAACTTGTGCAAAACTATTAAGGAAAGAAACAACCGTTAGAGCTGCTGTAAATAGCAGTTTAACAAGTGTTTTGTGTGTTTTCATCTTTCCGTAAAGCATTAAAATTGCAATTGCAAATATAGACTTATTTTATTGGGAAAGACATAATTGCTATTATTTGAAGAATATTTATTATTTATGGAAACATGAGCCAAAGATTAAGCCTTTTAGTTAGTTGAAAACGCAATGCTTGACTATAGATAAAATGTGTGTCCAATATTTGTCATGCCTGAGTTCCTCCAACTGATTAGTTGGGAGCAATCCCCAAGTTCCGAGAATTAATTCTATTAGAATTTCCTGATTGATTGTGGTACTATCTTTGCATTATGTTTTTTGCATACTCATTATTTTTTTGATTTATAATTTCTTCCGATTGTATAAAAGTCTTTTCCTCTTTTTAGCTTTATTTTCTTGCTTTCCTGTCTATTCACAAGATGCTACCGAAATACGGAAACTATACGTGGAAGGCGTGAAGGATGAGCAGAAATGTAAGCAGCTTTACGATAAATTATTCTCGAAAAACGACATTTCAGACCCGCTTATTTTGGGTTACAAAGGAGCAGTGTCTATGATTATGGCGAAGTATACTTCAAGCCCGATGAGTAAATTGAATTATTTTTCGGCAGGTAAGGAGTTAGTGGAAAAGGCTGTGAAATTAGCTCCTGAAAATACTGAATTACGGTTTACTCGTTTCACGCTACAAGAGAATTTGCCTTCGTTTCTGATGTATAGCAGTAATTTAGACGAAGACAAAAAGCATATCCTCAAGCACATAAACAGTATAGAGAAAATACATTTAAAGCAGGCGATAGTAACATTTTTACTAAAATCAAAAAATTGCTCAACTGCTGAAAAAGCTACATTGGAAAAAGAGAAAGCGGACTAAGGTTTATACTAAATCAACAAAAAAGCGGCGACCTTTCGAGTCGCCGCTTTTATTTAATAGTTGTGTGGAGAATTATTTCACCGACAATTTCATAGTTTTAACTGAGCCATTGGCTACAACTTTTACAAGGTATAACCCTTCGGCAGTTCCGCTTAAGTCGAAGGTGATTTTGTTGTCACCTTGGGCTAATTTGCCATTAAATAGGTTCGATACAGTTTTCCCAGTTACATCAGTTAATGTTACGCTCACATTGCTTCTTTCTTTCAAATTCAAATCCATTGAAGTTTCTCCATTCGTCGGGTTTGGGTAGGTGCGAGCTAAAGTAACATTGTTTGATGCCTCATTGATTCCTGTGTAGGCCGAGCTTTGCGGATCCCAGTTTGCCCAGCTCGAAGTCCAATTGGTTGTACCAAACGCACCTTTGAAAGTTACAACTTCAAAGCCCGACGATAAGTTAGCATTACTGAAATCAGCACCACTATTTGCTGGAGAACTTGTTTGCGGTAAGAAATTAGGATTCGACAAATTGAACGGATTGTTGATTCCAAGCTCTGAATTATTTGCCAAAGTAGTGTTGCCAAAGCTAGAAGTGTTAAACCAGTTACTGATATCGAAAGTGCTTCCGGTAACTACCGAAAGGTTAGTTGCACAACCTGCAATAATGTTGTTGCGGAATTGCAAATCGTTATTTGTTGCATTGGTTTCTGTTAAAGAAGCATCTACCAGAAGCCCTGAAGGAAATCCGGCAATGATGGAATTATAAATACGTTCCTGCGTGTTGCGGCGAAGATGTGCACCAGCTTTGAAATTTGAATTAATTGTTGTGCTTGCATCCACTTGTGGGCCAAAAATGCTCATGTTACTAAATACTGCTTTAGTGGAAGGCGTTGCAGTGGAGCCAGATCCATCATTATCGCTTTCAAAACCATTTGACTTGCTTTGGTCTGCAATGGCAGGGTCTCTTAATGATACACCAAATTGCACATTTCCACTAAAACCGTTATCGGTATCGAAATCATCATCCCAACTACGAAAAGCTACTAAGTGTTTTGCATTTACTGTTCCACCAAAAAATTCATACGAATCGTCGCCCGAATACGCAACCATCACATAATCAATAGTTGTTCCACGACCAACACCTGCACAGGTTAAACCGTTTATTTCCTGGTTGGGTTGGAAAGGAATACCGGGAAACTCGATACGAACATAACGCAGAATACCTGAATTATCGTTATCATCAGGAGAAGTTGCTCCACCAAAAGTTGCACCAGTCCCTCCTTCAACCACAGCTTCGCCGCCGGGTAAATTTACGGTAGCTTTTCCACAAAGAATAATTCCACCCCAATCGCCATAGTTGCGACTTCCGGGAGCTTCGTTTGAGGTAAACACAATCGGATCATAGGCTGTTCCGTCGGCATTAAGTTTGCCACCACGCTCTACTATTAATGTGCCTTTGCTGTCTTTTTCGCCTTTAATAAGGGTGCCGGGTTGGATGGTGATGGTTATGCCATCTTTAACGTAAACAAACCCGCTTAGTAAATAGATGTTGTCGTTTGTCCAGGTTGTACTGGTTGTTAGGTCGCCTGTAATGGTTACAACCGGTTTTGAAAATGCTTGCCATGAGCTAAGAATTGCGATGGCGAAAAGAAGTAGAAATTTTCTCATTTTTGTTTAATTATTAATGAGGCAAAAGTCTAACCGCTGTTTCTCGTCAGTATTAGCAGGGATTTAGCATTAAGTTAAATGTTGGTTAAGGCAATGTTACCAACTAAGGGTATAAACAGCAAAGCACACAGAACGCTGAACGATGAAACCTCCTAATATTAAAACAATCTAGCCAAATTATGCAGATGGTTAACATAAACACAGATTCACCTGCTATCTCACAAATGCGTTTTATTCAGTATCAGCCCTTGATTATATTGTTGGATATAGCTTTTAATCATTTTATCTAGTTCCAACTGTGTTTCAGTATCGGATTTGTTCAGGATATTATTTTGCATAAGCGAATCTGTTCGCAGGTCGAAGAATTCTGTGGGTTTTTCGCCATCAAACAAATAAACAAATGGCCATTGCACGAGTTGGTAGGTTCCACTGTAATACTGAACAGCAAAGCCTTTGCGAGATGTGCCAAAATTGCTTAAAGCGTAAAATGGTTTATCGTAGGTTTCGGCCATTACCATAGAAAGCATATCGGCTTGCTGAGTGGTAGCGGTGACTAATTTCAAGGAATCTACCATTGGGTCGAACACAAAAATGGGGATTTCATAACTACCTTGCAAGGATTGATAATAGGCTGTTTCGTTTTGGGAACTGTGGTCGGCAGTAAATACAAACACTGTGTTTTTGTACCAAGGTTTGGCTTTAGCCGTTTCAAAAAATTTTCGTAAGGAATAATCGGCATAACGAATTGCCTTATGAATGGGGATAGTTCCTTCGGCAAACATTGCTTTTCTGTTTGCGGGGATGGTATATGGATGATGGGAAGAAAGCGTGAAAACCGTAGAGAAAAACGGCGGCTTCTTTTGGTCGAGTTCAGATGCCCAATGTTGCAGATAGGGTTCATCATAAATTCCCCAATTGCCATCGTATTCAACTGCTCGTTTGCTTTCGGGATATTCGTTTAGGCCAAAGTAATTGCCATTGTTGCTAATTGCCACAAAATTGTTGAAGCTCATGGTGCCGTTTTTACCGCCGTGATAAAAGCTAGCATCGTAGCCAATCTCTTGGAGATAATCGCCGATTCCCCGCAGTTTGTTCGACTGAAATTTACTACTGATATAGTTATCGTTCAGCAGGGATGGCATAGCCGCAAGGATGGCTGCAACACCCTCAATGGACCTTCGACCATTGGCATAAGCATGAGTATAAACCAAACTATGAGACATCAAGGAATCAATAAACGGTGTGTAGCCCTTGCCCTGATTATGAAAGCCGATGTATTCCTTGCCCAAACTCTCTACAATTATTACCACAACATTTTTCCCGGAGGGTTTCCCCATGGCAGGATGAATAGGGACTAAGTATTGCTTAGCGGTGGCATCATCAAAATAGGTTTTCGGTTCAAGGCCCACCTGCTGAGTCGTCATTAATAGCTGGAAGGGCGTATTGAGGGTGAGTCCAACCATTTTGACATCGGCATAGCGAGCAGCATCAAAGGCTGAAATAGGTCTAAGACCGGTGCCTCCGCGGGCTCCGAGCAAACTAATGCCGCAGATTAATACGAAGAGCAAGAAGTCGCTCCAGAAGCGAGTTTGAGTATTAGCAAAATCAATTTGTTTATGACTTGGATAAACCCTAGCACCCGCCCAGACCAAGACCAAAGGAAGCGGAACCAAAAACCAATAGCTTGAAACGTATGTTCCAAGCTTATCGGAAATATCATTAACGAAATTGAAAATCTCTATTCCCGAACGTCGCCCGCTAAATGGAAAAAAGGCTGAGTCTATTATGTTCAACACCACACAAAGGAGCAATACGAATAAGAAATAGGCTTTCGTTATGCCTTGATAACAATTGTAATTTCGGATTTTGAACGGTAGGGCGTGGAGTAGGATAAACAAACCGAAAACATAGACGATGGTGGAGGTGTCGAATATTAAACCCGCAGCAAAGGATTGCAGAATCAAGCCCAGAGGTTGATGCCCGAAGGGATTAAAATTAAACAGGAAGAAAAACAAACGACACAGGAAGAAGACACCATAAACCAAAGCTAACCGTTTGAAAAGCAGATAAAGGTGTGGAAACCGTTTCTTCATATATTACTTAGGCTTTCGAGCTAAATAAGGGGTTTAAATAGTAAATAACCCTAAGTTTCTCGAAGGCAAAGATATTCAGAAGAGGGAGAGAGAAATTGTGCTTTTAAATGGCTGCTGTTTGGAGATATGTTATTTGGAGATGTCATGTAGAATCTGTGTAAATTTGAAATTAGAGCTAAAAATTTACACGAGGGTGTATCGTAGGTATGTTAACGGTCCGTGCAGTTGCACGAGGGTGTGTCGTAGGTACGTTACCTGTCCGTGCACTTGCACGAGGGTGTATCGTAGGTACGTTACCTGTCCGTGCAGTTGCATGAGGGTGTATCGTAGGTACGTTATCTGTCCGTGCACTTGCATGAGGGTGTATAGTAGGTACGTTACCTATCCGTGCACTTGCATGAGGGTGTATAGTAGGTACGTTACCTATCCGTGCACTTGCATGAGGGTGTATAGTAGGTACGTTACCTGTCCGTGCAGTTGCATGAGTAATAAAAAAAATTGCGAATTGGAAATATGGAAGGGTGGCATTTCAACAAAGAGATCCCGAGGCGAGAGTTTAAAACGTTTTTTTGAGAAATCATTTTTACAATCCTTCCCAACGATAAGTTTGCTTCATTTGTGGTCTTAATTAGTATAATGAAAAAACTCTTCCCACTTATCTTTCTTTTCGCCATTGCATGCGAAAGCGTTCCGATTACAGGTCGCAAACAATTAAGCTTGCTTCCCGAATCGCAAATGATAGGAATGGGTTTAACGGAATACAAAACCTTTCTGTCGCAGCATCCGGCAGTGGGAGCGAGCAATCCCGACGAGCAATTGGTGAAGCGAGTGGGAGCCAAAATACAAACTGCAGTAATTAAGTTTTTCCAACAAAAGGGAATGGCGAGCCGACTGAGTGGTTATCAATGGGAGTTTAATTTGGTGAATTCACCTGAGATAAATGCCTGGTGTATGCCTGGAGGAAAGGTGGTGGTGTATTCGGGACTTTTGCCCGTTACGAAAGATGAAACTTCATTGGCGTTTGTAATGGGACACGAAATTGCTCATGCGGTGGCTCGCCACGGCAACGAACGAATGAGCCAAGCTATTGTTGCCGAAGCAGGGGCAATGGCTTTAGATACTTATCTGCAAGTGAAACAAACACAATCACGAAACCTGTTTAATCAGGCTTATGCCGCCGGGACGCAAGTGGCAGTGATGCTACCGTTCAGCAGAACGCATGAAACGGAAGCCGATAAAATGGGAATGGTGTTTATGGCAATAGCGGGCTATGACCCCACACATGCCTCGGAATTATGGAGAAGGATGTCTGCACATGGAGGTACAAAACCTCCGCAAATATTAAGCACTCATCCCAGCGATGCTACCCGCGAGAAAACGATGAAAGAGTTTTTGCCGGAAGCGATCAAGTATTACAAAAAGTAACTATTTCTCGTCCTTCCCTCTGGTTTTATCTCTTCCGGGGAAAAAGTAATTGATCCCAATAGTAATAGTGGAGGGGTCGAAGCTGAATTTTAAATTGTAATCGTTTTTTGAACCTGCTGCTGTTCCTTTACTATCGCTACGCAAGACTCGGTTATAGCCGAAGTAACCGAAAGTTCCCTCGAGGGCAAAGCGTTTGTGAATGAAGTAAACCAAGGAAGGACGAATATTCAAATCCATTATAAAACGGCTGCCTTTATAAATCAGTTCTTTGCCTGAAGGTTTATCTAAATTGATTTTAAGGCTTTGAATGCCGTAGCTTAAATTCAAATTAGCCACCAAATAAAACTTGCTAGTAAATATTGGGAAGAAGTATTTAGCCTGAGGAACGAAGGTATAGGTAGGGAGATTGTAATAATAAGTGCTGTCCTTGTTTTCGTCTTGGCGAAATTCGGTGTAATAGGTATACCCTATTCCAACACCAACCGCCAAATGCGGTGTAATGAACTTTCCATAATTCACCACAATGGGGACAAAGGTTATTTTGTTTTCGCCTCCCAATACTCCTGCAGCTCGGTATTTATAATCAACGGAAAAACTCCCTCCAATAAAATTAAGGCCGGCTGCAACTTGGGAAAAGGAAACATTTGCAATTACTAAAAGTGCAATAAACAGGGTAATTGATTTCTTCATTTAAGCTCTTTCTAAAATAACCGCATATCCCTGCCCTACTCCAATGCACATAGTAACTAAGGCGTATCTTGCTTTCCTTTCCTGAAGTTCAAGAGCCGCCGAATACGCTATTCGGGTTCCGCTCATTCCCAAAGGATGGCCCAAGGCAATAGCTCCTCCGTTAGGGTTAATTCTTCTATCGTCGTCTGCTAAGCCAAGGCTGCGGGTAACGGCTAAAGACTGCGCAGCAAAGGCTTCGTTTAATTCTATTACATCAATTTGGTTTAAACTAAGGTTTGCTTTCTTCAACGCAATTTCTACTGCTTTAACCGGACCTATGCCCATTATGCGGGGCTCAACACCAATAACCCCCATAGACACAATTCTAGCTAAGGGTTTCAGAGCAAAATTCTTGATACCGGTTTCGTTAGCTAGAAGTACAGCAGCAGCTCCATCATTTAAGCCCGAAGCATTTCCTGCAGTTACGGTACCTTCTTTTCGGAAAGAGGGTTTTAGTTTGGATAAGCCTTCAAGACTTGTGTTTGGTTTAATGAATTCATCTTTTTCGAAAAGAATTGCATCGCCTTTTTTCTGAGGAATAGATACAGGAACTATTTCTTTACCCAAGCGACCCGATGCTTGTGCTTTTGCGGCTTTTTGATGACTCCAAAGCGAAAATTTATCCTGATCTTCACGGCTTATGTGATGAATGTCCACAAGGTTCTCGGCGGTTTCGCCCATAGCATCGGTGCCAAAATTTTCTTTCAGCTTCGGGTTTACAAACCGCCACCCAAAAGTAGTGTCGAATAGCTGTGCATCGCGACCGAATGGTGTGCTTGATTTGCTCATTACCCAAGGGCTTCGGGTCATATTCTCTACTCCGCCGGCAATCATTACATCACCATCGCCACAGGCAATGGCACGTGAGGCATTGATAATGGAAGAAAGCCCGGAAGCACACAAACGATTGACGGTTTCGCCGGGAACGGAAATGGGAAGCCCCGCTAACAGCAAGGCCATACGGGCCACATTTCGATTGTCTTCACCACTTTGGTTTGCACAGCCAATAATTACATCGGCCACCGCAACAGGATCGAGTTGGGGGCTTTTATCTAAGAGGCTTTTGATTACTAAAGCCGCCATATCGTCGGGGCGAACGGAAGAAAGGCCGCCGCCGATGTTACCAATCGGGGTTCGGGAGCCGGAAATTATATAAGTGGGGTTCATTTAGGCAGCGGGAAGAGTAGCAAAAGACAAAGAAATGGGTTTCTTTGAATTCTTTAAATTTAATTCAAAGAAAAAGCCGGAATACCGGGTGCTACACCTTGATAAAAGGCCAAGCGGAATATTTGGGGTTTCATGTATTTGCGAAGCGGAAAGGTGTCGAGCACTTTATTTATTTCCGTTTCGTTTTCGCCTAGCATAGCAATCCAAAGTTTGCTGCGGTCGAAGGATAAAGCGTAATTCATAATCACCCCTTTTTGCATCCACTCGTCCACTATTGCACGCTGCTTAGGTATTTTCCGAATAAACTCATCGGGCAGACTTTCAGGAAGCGATATTTCAATATAAAAGTGATTCATAAATTAAGTTTTGAGGTTAATTGATTCCCATTTGCGGGCAAATTTAAACCAATATTAATACGATGAAGAAAAACAAAGGCTGCTAAAACAAACAGTCCTAGGCTTAAATTGTTCAGATTAATTCAAACAACAATGGACGGCTGGGAGATGCGTCGGCGGAAAAGTTAGCTACGTTTAGGTTGAGCAAAAAATCAGCATCGGGAATGCGATCGGGAACATAAACCAGCTCGGTAATGGTGCAATTGTAGCGACTTCCGCCCTCAAAATCCCACCATACTTTATGTCCGCTGAGTTTTCCTTCGTCCTTCTCCCTATCCACCGAAGGCAAATCGGTGAGGAGGTGTTCTATTCCCAAACTAACTAAATAGGCTAGGGCATCTTTATCAAAGTAAGGGGCATTATTGCCGGAATAATCGGTGCTGAGTTTAGTGTCGGTGTTTGGCAGGGTTCGGATTACAATGGCCTGAAGGTTTTCTTGAGTTGAAACCACTTTAATTAAACTGGTTTTTGTAATCACGAGGTCGCCATTCTCCAAGGTTTCGAAATCCGGGGTAATAAGTTTAGCCAACATAAAGAAGGGGATAGGCAATTCATTTACTTTTTGCCAATCTTTATGGATATGGCCAACACATTCGGTGTGGGTGCCATTGCCGTGGGGGTTAAAGGCAATGTTTCGGAAATTAACGCTTCCGCCTTGGCTTACATCACCAATAAAACTACCTGAAACTACAGGCTCAATTTTTACGTCATCGGCATAAAACGCTCTGATGCCACCGGGTTTTAACGGGGTGGAAATATCAATTGGTTTAGAAAGATTAACCTTAAACCGTTTTCCGGCAAAGGTTATTTCTGAAACATTATCAATTGACATTTAATCTACATTTATCAATGTTTCCACACTTTCTTAAACTTATCTACCTTAGGTTGAATCACAAAACTGCAATAGGGTTGGTTCTTATTGTTGTTGAAATAGTTTTGATGATAGTTTTCGGCTTTGAAGAACGAGCCGTAAGCCGCTATTTCGGTAACGATTGGTTTGCTATATGCCCCTGATTTATCCAGCTTCTTTTTATATTCTTCTGCTAAGCGTTTTTGCAATTCGTTGTGATAAAAGATTACGGAGCGGTATTGGGTTCCGCTGTCATTGCCTTGTTTGTTAAGCGTTGTGGGGTCGTGGCTTCCCCAAAAGGCTTCGAGCAGGGTTTCGTAGCTCACTTTAGTGGGGTCGTAAGTAATTTGGCAAACCTCGGCATGGCCGGTGGTTCCGCTGCAAACTGCTTCATAGGAAGGGTTATTTACTTTTCCTCCGCTGTAGCCACTTTCTACTTTAATAACACCATCCACCATTTGAAATATAGCTTCAACACACCAAAAGCATCCGGCACCAAATGTGGCTTGTTCCATAGTTTTATTTTTGTTTTGTGGTTGAGAGCAAGCCATCACGGGGAAGGCCAGCATGAAACCAAGTGTTATTTTAAGGAAATTTTTCATTGCCCAAAGGTAGAGACACCCAATGGGGCGAACTGTCAGATAGAAGACAATTTAACTTTTATTTTGTTTGCAGCAAAGTGGTGGGAACTTTGAAAAGTTCTTTGTCTACGGCTGTTCTTTGAATTTCTGTAACCGTAAAAGAATAGGTTTCAACTCCGTTTTTGTCCTTAGTGGTGCTTTGGATTGGACATGCCTTGATGCCTAATTTTTTTAAGGCCGAAGAAGCAGCATCATCTTTAATGAAATGAGCAAATTCGCTCATATCAAAACCAGATTCTTCGGTAATCCATGCTTCGGTGGTGCTACCATCCCTGTGTTGAATCTTAAGCAGCTCGCAATTGAATCCGCCAACGGTTTTTTTGTCATCGGTGCGGTTAATATTGACAAGACCGATGGTACCTGACAGCTCTTTTTCGGTTAATTTAACCGCAAAATCTTTACCGTTAACCTTGCTTTTGAGGTAGCTGTCTCCGGTTTGGGTGTTAACGAGATATTCAGTGCGGGTGAGCGTTCCGTTAAAATCCAAATCATATCGCATGAGGAATTCGGAGCCGCAAGCAAGCATTTTTGCAGGAGCTGTTTTGCCGGATTTAGTAATGTTTAGTGTCAGGATTCCGCAGAAAGTTTGGGCGGAAAGAAGGCTTGAAAGGCTGATGAAGAATATAGAAAGTGTGATACGCATTGTGAAAATTTTCCCAAAAATAAGGAGAATTTGGTAAATGAGGCAAATTATTGGAATGGGTACATGATTTAGATGGCGAGCTGAAGCAAAACATAAAATACAAAAACGGCAACCGAATGACTTAACATTCCATTGCCGTTCATTAGGTTTCTGTTTAGAAACTATGCCGCTATACTTTGTCGGAAATCTTTTTTGTAAGCCCGACCCACCGGAATAGCAAATTTAGCTGTTTCGTTTTCTACCACAATTGTTGAACCTTTCACATTGTGGATGTGATCCAGATTTACGATATAGCTTCGGTGAATACGGGCAAAACCTCTCCCTTCAAGCAACCGAGCCATATCCTTCATGGTAGTTAGGGTGATGTGTTTCGCTTCATGAGTTTTGATAATTACATAATCAGCCAAAGCTTGAATGTATAAAATGTCGTCTGTTTTAATGCGTACAGATTGATAATTGGCTCTGAAAATTAGGCTATCGCCTAAGCCGGTTGTTACGCTTGCTGTGTAGTTTGTAGTTAAAGTTTGCATGGTATAAAAATTGAGTTGTTAGTATTTGATTGAATTTATGTACTTCTACCTTGTTATATCAATATAAGTTAAATAAATTATACTAATTAATATAAAATGAAGATGAACTTGCATTTTTTCAATAAAATAGTTTCTGAATAAATATAACAACGTAAACCGTAATTACAAAGCGATTTTTATATGATAATATAGTGATATATAGTGATTTTATATTGTAATATTGATAATTTTAAACCAATATTTATTGAGTGGTTTATCGATTTTCAGTGTCATTCA
This sequence comes from Bacteroidota bacterium, assembly GCA_947475205.1. Lineage (GTDB taxonomy): Bacteria > Bacteroidota > Bacteroidia > JAIBAJ01 > JAIBAJ01 > JAIBAJ01. The sequence goes on along the minus strand of CANJNG010000037.1, from coordinate 12,371 downwards.
CCGATTATACCATTACTTAGGTCAAATTTCTTTTTGTGTTAATTTGACCTTTAGTATGGTTAATGCCGATAGAGTAGCCGTTTGTGAAAGGACTTTGAAAAAAGTTTTGTCTCAATACGGACACCGTATCGGTATTTGTTGATGTGAGCAATATCTTTACGCCGTGCTATTTTCAGAAATTCCGGGAGCGGACGAAATAAAAGAAAGGCTAAGAGCCAATGTTCAGGCTAACCGTATAAGCCATGCTTTGATGTTTTCCGGTGCAGAAGGAAGTGGCAATTTGGCCATTGCACGGGCTTTTGTGCAATATCTGTTTTGTAAAGAACGCAGCGAAACTGACAGTTGCGGGCAATGCTCAAATTGTATCAAGATTGGCAAACTTTCGCATCCCGATGTGCATTGGGTGTATCCTGTAGCGAATACAGCTGAGGTAAAAAGCAAAGCAAAAAGTGATGATTTTGCCTCAAACTGGAGAAATCTACTCACGCATAATCCATTCCTTACTTATACTGATTGGGTGGAAGAATTGGAGATTGAGAATAAACAGGCTCAAATCGGAGTAGAAGAAAGCGGGGAAATTCTTCGAAAACTTTCTTTAAAGGCGTATGAAGGCGGGTTTCGGGTGGCGGTAATATGGCTGCCTGAGAAAATGAATATTTCGGCATCAAATAAACTTCTTAAAGTGCTGGAAGAGCCACCCGAAGGTGTTGTATTCATTCTCGTTCCTGAAAGTACCGATGCCATTTTGCCCACCATACTATCGAGGGTGCAGTTTGTGAAAATTTCAGCTCCATCGAATGATGAAATGGTTAACTATTTGCTTTTTATGCCCGGAATTAGTCACGAGAAAGCTCTTGAGTCGGCCACGTTAGCAGACGGAAACCTTAACAAAGCCCTGAAATTAGCGAATAGCGAAGAAGCCGACCCACACTATGCTACATTTATGGCATGGATGCGTGGATGCTACGCCCCTAATGTGCCGGAACTTTTGGCCTGGATAGAAATAATGGCAAAATCGGGACGTGAAAACCAAAAAACATTTTTAACATATTCCATTGAAGCTACCCGAAAGTTTCTACTTATGAATTTCAGGATAAATGATTTGGTGATGCTCTCCAATGCCGAACAAAGCCTCGACCCAAAGTTTATCAATTTCTTTCCAAGCAAAATTCATGGCGGAAATTGTATGCGTATAGTAGAGCTAATAAGCGATGCCCAATATCACATCGAGCGAAATGGGAACGCTAAAATTGTGCTTATTGACACGAGCTTGAAGATTTCGGAGCAGTTAAAGATGACCGTGTAATATCAATACTTTTGCGGCCAATGAATCACTCTTTTTCTCGCAAAATACGACTCAGCATTATAGCCCTTTTCGCTTTTTGTTTTTCGCTTAAAGATGCAAAAGCCCAAGTAAATGTAAAAGATAGTGCACTTCGTTTTACGATGATTCAGTTCAGTTATGCGTATCAGTTTCCAGGGGGGAATCTAGCTCAACGTTTTGGCAATAACTCGTCGGTGGGCTTTGATTTTATGTGCAAAAACAAAAAACGCCTTTTGTTTGGAGCCGACTTCCGCTACATTTTCGGAAACGTTATTAAGGAAGACCCATTAGTCAATCTAAAAACACCAGATGGGAATTTGATTGGGCAAGATGGAGCTTACGCAACCTTCAGTACATTTGAACGAGGATATAGCGTTATGGGAAAAATAGGCTATTTGTTTTCGTTTAAAGGTATAGGTCCAAACCGTAACTGCGGACCGTTTATTACCGTGGGCGGCGGTATTTTAGAGCATCAAATTAGAATTCAGGTGCAAAATAATAACGTTACTTCGTTGGACAAAAACACCAAGAAAGGCTACGACCGCCTTTGTAACGGCCCCGCCATTGCTGCATCCGCAGGTTATATGTACCTAAGTAACAAAAGGCTCATTAATTTCTGTTTGTCGGTAGAATATATTGCAGCCTTCACACAAAACCGCAGAGGTATAAACTACGATACCCAAATTAAAGACACGCAAAAACGAACTGATAATCTTTTGGGGATTCGAATAGGCTGGATTATTCCACTATATAAACGAATGCCTGCAGATGTTTACTATAATTAGGGAGTCGCTCAAATGCTTAAATGGCATAATTTTAGCCTCGGTAATTTTATGTTAAAATTAATACTTGTTTTTTTAGGATTAACTATCAGGCTATCGGGCAAGGCTCAAAATGGCTGTACAGTAAAAAACAAAGCCTTTAAGCCCGGTGAAACAGCTACTTATGTTGCCTATTACCAATTAGGCCCAATGTGGATTGACGCCGGCGAAGTATCGTTTGAAACTACGCTATCTAACTTCGGCACCAAGTCATGCTATCATATTAAAGGCTTAGGAAAAACCCTACCTGGCTACGACAAATTATTCAAAGTTCGAGACAGATTTGAAGCCTGGGTAGATACATCCACTTTGAAAACATACCGCTATCTCCGAGATACTGATGACGGTGGGTTTAAAAATTACAACGACAATTACTTTCATTACGACAAAGGTTTTTCAACCTGTTACCGCAAAATTAACAACGATAAGCCCAGTTACGATTCAGTTGCAATTACAGAGTGTACCTTTGATGTGCTTTCAATGGTTTATGCAGCACGAAATGTAGATTTCAGCAACCTGAAAGTAAACGACAGCATTCCGATTTCGCTCTTTTTGGATGATAAAACCTACGAGCTATCGGTGAAATATTTAGGCAAAGTTGTGCTGAAAACCGAGTTCGGGAAATTCAGATGCATAACCTTTAGCCCACGCTTAGTTTCGGGTACAATATTCAGCGAAGGCCAGCGGATGAAAGTGTGGATGAGCGATGATGCCAATCACATCCCAATGCTGGTTGAATCGCCCGTGCAAGTGGGCAAAGTAAAAGGGCGGATAAAAACGCTTGATGGTATTAGAAACCCGATGACTTCGCGGGTAGATTAATTCGTTTCGCTCAGATTTCCAGAGAATTGCTTCAACTTAGCGTTGCCCTTATGTCTTTCGGAGTCCCGCTTGTTTTTTTTCTTCAAATTCTTTTGCAGTGCATCGGTAAGGTTTACTCCCGTTTGGTTAGCTAAGCATATCAACACAAAAAGCACATCGGCCATTTCATCGGGGAGAGTATCAGCATCCTCACCAACTTTAAAAGACTGCTCGCCATATTTGCGAGACATAATGCGGGCAAGTTCCCCCACCTCTTCCATCAAAATAGCAGTATTAGTAAGCTCGTTAAAGTACCTTACCCCGTTAAGCTTTATCCATTCATCAACGGTTTGCTGAGCCTTTTCGATAGTCATTTTTATTCTGATTAAAATGCAAGCCCAAGGTTTGCTCCAAAATTTAGCTTGATAGGATTTGCATAAAACGGGAAGTATTTGTCGCCATAAATATCGTCAAACCGATGCGTACCCGTGGCATAATGTAGCGTCCAATCATTCTTTTTGTAGCCAATGCCGGTATATAAATCAAAGACTACCCGTCCGGCAATAAACTGATAGCCAACCAAAATATTCATGTTGAGATGAATGGCTTCGATATAGTCTTTGGAGTAAGAGTTTTTGGGTTTAATCTTAAAATCCATATATGAAAAATGGGGACCTAACCACAGGCCACGAGGTGCGATGGTTTTGTTTATTGGGTAAAAACGCACTCCACCCTGAACCCTGAACCCATTTATACTCACCTTGCTTTGATTTGTAGTATCTATGTTTTCTACAGTTCGATACAGAAGGCTTTTAAACAGATTAAGATGCACTTAAGACAAGAGTGAATTTCCGGGCTAAAACTGTTTCGTTCATATACCGCAGCTCGCCATTAAAGATCGTGTTGCCTACAATTAATGCAAATGGGTTGGTTTTATGAACTGTTTTAAAATTCCGAGCTGTGAGGGTAGAATTATCTTTTTGTGGTTTTTGTCGAAGCGTTTGAGGTTGCGATTCGGGTACATAATCAGGCACTGAATCGGTTTGCGAAAAAGCAAAATTGATTAGCAAAACCATTGCACATAAAAGAGAGATTAGTCTTTTCATTCGGAACAAAAGTAGATATTTATGCCTTAAATCCCCATCACCCTCAAAGCGAAATCACGAATTAGGCGGAACACATCTGCATATTCGGTAAGCGGTAAAGTTTCGGGTTTATCAAACACATCGTGGTAGGCTTTTATGCCACCCAGTGTATATATAAAGAAAGACGGAACACCCTTTTCGGTGAAATGGTGATGATCGCTATTGGCCGCTTTGCCTCGCTTTTTCACCTGTGTTACATATTCCTTTTCGATGTTTATTTTTTCCATTTTAGCAAATAGCTTGGGAAATTCGGTAGCGTTTACAACCGTTATACCTTCTTCGCCTGTGCCAAGCAAGTCGAGGTTTACCAAACATTTTATTTGCATTAGAGGAAAGATGGGATGCCTTACATAAAATTCTGAACCTTTTAGTCCGGCCTCTTCACCTGCAAAAGCAATGAAGGCAATAGAATAACCGGCTTTATTCGCCTCAAAATATTTTGCTAATTGAAGTAGCATACTCACCCCGCTTGCATTGTCGTTGGCCCCGGGAAACAACGCCTCCTTGCCCATTATTCCCAAATGGTCATAATGGGCAGTAAACACCAAAAAGCTGTCGGGCTGGGCAGTACCCCGAACATAGCTTACCACATTTTGAGTACGATGTACCTTTTTAAACTTAGTCTCAAAGTCAATCTCCACAAGTTTGGGAGGAGTTTTCAGGCAGGAATCCACAATATCTATTTCCAGAGATTGGTCGGTAGCGGTGGCTACGCTCCAAGTTAAACGCTCCTTTCGCCACAGCATTGCCGGAAATATTTTTTGGGAAAGCTCTTCTGCTTTTTGGTTAAATTCTCTTGAATTAGAAACAGGCAACTTAGAAAATCCCATCATTCCATCCTGTACTACAGGGTTTCGCATCAGGGAATCCCAAGCTAAGGAATCTAAAGTTAAAACATCAAATTTCCCTTTATAGGTGGAACTTTTAGGGTTGATAATGAAATCCACACCGGGTTTCATCTTCACCCCATCAACCAATAAATTAACCCTACCCGGGAAAGTATTTACTGGAAAAGAAAAGTCTTGATAATAGTTGAAATCAAAGGCTTCGAGGCCAAGCTTTTCAAATTGTTTCTTTATATAATCTGCGGCGGCGGCATCACCGTCGTTTACATAACCCCTTCCGGCCATTTCGGGGCTACACAACGCAGAAATTACCTCTCGGGCGTAAGCAGTGTCTTGAGCCGCTATCTTGACATGGACAACTAAAACACAGGCGAATAATAGGAAGACCTTTTTAAACATTTGAAAACAACAAGTTCGCAAATGTCGGGATTCTAAAGCAGAAAAAAGCGACTAAAACTGCAACCGATATTGTAAAGTAAAGCTTCTTGGGGCATCAAGCATTCCTGGACGCAATGAATATTCCACATTTCCAATATTCTTACAAATAAGAGAAATGGTAGATTTTTCAGAAATCTTGAAGGCTACACGTGCATCGAAAGTTACTATTCCTTTGTCGTGGAGTTTGCGATAAGATGCGATATTATTTAATCCATTAAAAACGGCATCTATCCGTTCCATAAAACTGTTATAGGTTACACTTCCCCCTACAGTAAGCCTATCTAAAACGTCTATTTCTATATCTCCTCTTGCCATATTTCTAAGCCTATATTTTAAAATACTGGTTTGTAGTGAGTCAACACCCTTAAAACTTTGAAATAAGTTTTGCATAAATATATTTGCTTTTATTTGAGATGTATCACTCTGTAAATCAGCAGGATAATTAAATGTATAACCGCCATATATCCGAATAGGACGTCCCAAAATTTTGCCATCTGCCATTGTTGAAAGTTCAATTCCCGCAACCCTGGCTTTGCTGATATTTTGAGCCTGAAAGCCAAATTTTGGTTTAACAACTAATAAGTATTCAATCATGTCCCTAAATTCGCTCCAGAAAATTGCAGCATCAAAATATCCCAAGAAATTATTTACTCTAAAATTTTGTTTTAGCCCTAATTCAGCGGTCCAGCCATATTCGGGGCGTAAACTAGTATTCGGAATTACCGAAAGAGAACTAAGATTGGCATCCAAATAGCGTTCTCCCAAACTTGGAAACCGGTATGCTTGCCCCCAAGTGGCTCGCAAAAAAGTAGCCCTCGCTGCTTGAAAATTAACTCCACCTCTAAATACGGGTTTGGGCTTATCGTTTCGCAGCCCAAATGCCCGATTTCGTTCAAAACGTGCACCACCAACTAAGGTCCAACGAGTGCCAAATGTTTTTTCTAACTGCGTATATCCGGCATAAAATATTTGCTGAAGTGTATCGGGATAAAGCACACTATATGATTTGGAATAGGATCCCACCACACCTGCTGTTATTGTTAATCCAAATTTAAATTGTTTCTGATATTGATATTCGCCCCATAAAATATTACTGGAGCCATTTATTTTACCAATCGGTTCATTAGCGTTTATTCTATTTATCCGATATAACCGCCCTCTTATTTTATGAACAGAACCTTTAGCCCCCATATAGGTTATTCTTGGATCTAAGGTAAAATAGGCATATTTGTTGTATGAAACAGTACCAGTCCAAGGGACATAAGCTGTATCAGGATCCTGCCAAAGAAAAAACTGGCCAAATTGCTGATACATGGTGTTTCCGGCTAATTCAAACGACCAGTTTTTTAGGGCTTTGGGTCTCCAGCGGGTTTTGAAATTAAAACGTGCTTGTTGGTCGCTGCAATCTTTTATATAACCCGAATTCCAGTTTAAATTTCCGCCCAACACTAAATCTATATTTCCAAATTTTTGACGGTGTGATAAAAACGCATTTGTAAAAAATGGGTTAAAGTAACCGCTCCACCATCGCAAACTGGAGCGTGCCGGATTACTATATATTCCTTGTGCAATACTAATTTTAGTTTGTGGTTTATCATAAGCATAGCCCGTGCGAACGTGTATTACCCCATTCATTGCTCCCGACCCATACATAGATGATGCGGCTCCTTTAATTACCTCTACTTGTTCCATATTTTCAATAGGAACGAAATTCCAACGCACTTCGGATAAATCTGCTGAAAGCAAAGGAATATCATCCACTAAAACCTGAACTCGGCTTCCCGTGCCATAGGCATAACCGCTCCCTCCTCGTATGCTTGCTTGCCCATCAACAATACTAACTCCTGGCACTTTCGCCACCGCCTGAGCTAAATCTGTTGCATTTGTATTTTCAACTAAATACTTCTTTATTACATCAATAGAAACCACCTCACGAGCAATATCTTTTTCATATTGGCTTCCTGTTACAGTTACTAATTTAAGCTCTTTTTGCTCTGTTTTTAATTTAAAATCAATTTCCTGAGTTGTACCATCCACGGCATTAATCTGTTTGTTTTCTATGGAGTAGCCTAAATAACTGTACTTTATTGTGTGTTTTCCCGGAGGAACGTCTATGGTGTATTTCCCATTCAAGTTTGTAACTACGCCTATTTTGAGGCTATCAACAGAAACACTCACTCCAATCAGCGTTTCATTAGTACGGTCATCTGTAATAACGCCTGTAATTTTTGTCTTTTGCGAAAAGGCTATGGTTGAAACGAAAAGCCCAATCAATACTAAAATGGATTGGGAAATTGTATATTTAATCATAAAATTACAGATTTGAGTTAGTGATACACTCACGAAAATTGGCCTCAAAAATACTATTTGTAGTTTGGTGCAACAAAAGTTTGTAATAAAGGCAAAATTTTTCAATCACTAACGAAGATTTAGAACAATAAAAACCAACATTTGTATGTGCAAAAGCCCTGCAAGCCACAACCAAGTTTTGAAAATAAATACATTATCTTCGCCTTTTCACGAAAATCGAATTTGCACCATATTACAATGACTAAAATAGGTAAGTTTATCCTGTTATTGGCCGCCATAGTTTCTTCTCAATTCATTCAGGCTCAAACTAATTTTGAAAGCGAAGCCGACCTAATCAAACAGGCCGATAAATTATTCAACAACAGCGATTATGCCACTGCACAGCCGCTTTACTCTCAACTTTTAAGCACTCACCCAAACGAAGGCGATTACCTATTTAAGTATGGCACCTGCCTGCTATTTATGGAATCGGATAAAGAACGAAGCCTGAAATATTTAGAAGGTGCAAGCCGCAGTCCCAAAGTGGATTATCGGGTGTTTTATTATGCGGCCAAAAACCTGCATTTACTATACAAGTTTGACGATGCCTTGAAGATGATAGATAATTATTTGTCGAAAGTGCCAGCGGAAAAAGAAGATGCTTTGACTGGGAATTGGTTAAAAAACCGCATCACCAAAGCTAAATCAATGTATTTGGAAGGGACTCAGAAGTTTATTCCAGAGTCTATAACCGAGGGGCTTGAAAATGAATTTTATCGTCAGTTTGATTTAAGTTCGCTTAAAGCCAGAGTGATTCCAGTTCCAGCCACTTTCAAAACCGACATCGACAACAAGAAAAACTTCAACACCTATATGGTTGTCGGCCCTGAATTTCAAACCGTTTACTATTCCAGCTACGGCGAAGAGGGCAAAAATGGCAAGGATATTTATTCTAGGAAAAAGCTTCCGAACGGCGAATGGGGAATGCCGATTTTGCTAAATAGCACCGTCAACACTGCTTATGACGAGGATTTTCCTTTTTTCTCTGAAAGTGGAAGCACGCTTTATTTTACCTCAAATTCGGACAAATCGGTAGGCGGAAACGATATTTTCAAAAGCTTCTATGATACTGAAAAAGGCGAATTTGGACAGCCCTCGAATATGGGCTTCCCCATAAATTCACCTGATGAAGATTTCTTTTTTATAACCGATTTTTTCGAGGATTATGTGTGGTTTGCCTCCAAACGCGATAGCAAACCCGGATACACCAAGGTTTTTAAGAAACTTCAAACCGGAACAGCTAAAAACTATGTGATTATTAATGGCGTATATCACAACGTGAGCGACACTAGCCAAAAGAAAAACTCTATTAGGGCTTACGTTAAGAAAGAGGGTGAATTGGTGGGTGTTTTTAATTCTAATGTTAATAACGGAAAATACCTTATTGCTTTGCCTGCAGGGAATGAATATTCACTAAGCTATGAACCTGCCGGTGCTGCACCTCAGACTTTCGATTTAGCTGCAACGGCAACAATGACCAACAAGGTTTTGAATCAGGAAATATCCTTTGAGGCCAATGCCCAAGGCGAGAAAATTAAGGTAAAGGATGACAAACTATTGTCGCCAGCCAATCCCGAAAAAACAGGCTTTTTAACCAAAGAACAATCTGCTGCATTGTTGAAAGAACGCAAATCTAACCCCGATAAATTTATGGGTTCGGCTTATAGCGACATAAAACCAAGTTCGGAGGGGACTAAAGCTAACCCTGGAGTGGTCGCGATAACGAATCCAACAGAAACAAAAACTGCTGCGGCAGAAGAGCAGGAAGCAAAAGCGAAAATTGAAGCCTTGAATAAAGCCCTTGAAGCTAAAAAATTAGCCGCTGCCGAAAAAGAAAAGACTGAACAAGAGGCTAAGGTAAAAATGGAAGCTGAGCGAGTTGCCTTGTTAGCCAAAGTAAAAGCAGAACAAGAAGCACAAGCAAAAGCTGAAACCGAAAGAAAAGCCTTAGAGGCAAAACAACAAGCTGATGCTACTAAACTTAAAGCTGAACAAGAAGCAAAAGTAAAGGCCGAAGCCGAGAGAAAAGCCTTAGAAGCAAACCAACAAGCAGACGCCGCTAAACTCAAAGCCGAGCAAGAAGCACAAGCGAAAGCCGAAATCGAAAGAAAAGCTTTAGAGGCAAAACAACAGGCTGATGCTGCCAAACTAAAAGCAGAACAAGACGCTAAAGCGAAGGCCAAAACTGAAAGTAAATCCCTGGAAACCAAGCAACAAGCTGATGTCGCTAAACTAAAAGCCGAACAAGAAGCTAAAGTGAAGGCAGAAGCCGAAAGGAAAGCCTTAGAGGCCAAACAACAAGCCGATGCTGTTAAACTAAAAGCAGAACAAGAATCTAAAGCGAAAGCTGAAACCGAAAGAAAAGCCTTAGAGGCAAAACAACAAGCTGATGCTGCTAAACTTAAAGCTGAACAAGAAGCAAAAGTAAAGGCCGAAGCCGAGAGAAAAGCCTTAGAAGCAAAACAACAAGCAGACGCCGCTAAACTGAAAGCTGAACAAGAAGCAAAAGTAAAGGCTGAAGGCGAGAGAAAAGCTTTAGAAGCAAAACAACAAGCTGATGCCGCCAAACTCAAAGCAGAACAAGAATCAAAAGTAAAGGCTGAAGCCGAGAGAATAGCCTTCGAAGCAAAACAACAAGCCGATGCCGCTAAACTGAAAGCTGAACAAGAAGCAAAAGTAAAGGCTGAAGGCGAAAGAAAAGCTTTAGAAGCAAAACAACAAGCTGATGCCGCCAAACTCAAAGCAGAACAAGAATCAAAAGTAAAGGCTGAAGCCGAGAGAAAAGCTTTAGAAGCAAAACAACAAGCCGATGCCGCTAAACTGAAAGCTGAACAAGAAGCACAAGCAAACAAAAAATTGCTTGTGCAAAAAACCGAACAAGAAGTTCGTGCAAAATCTCTAGATAAACAGAAAGCTCAAGATGATAGCTTGCTAGCAATCGCTCGATCTCAGGCCAAAGCCAAAGACCTTGAAGTCCAAGTAAAATTGGAAAATGAGAAAAAACAGTTGGCCGAAATCAACAAGAAAAATGAAGTCGAAACGCAGAAACTAAAAGAACAGCAAGCTGCCGAAAAGGCTGCTTTAAGTGCAGAATTTGCCAATGCCGAAAAGCAGGCAACCACCAAAGAGAAGACTTTAGCAAAAGCGGATATTCAGAAGGTGGAAGCCTTTAAGGAAATTATTCCGGCTGATGTAAAGGGAGTTAGTTCTGAAAAGGTTAAGGAGTTGAGCGATTTAGCCAAACGAAATGCCCAAACCGTGTCTGAAGAGGTTTTAGTGCAACAAATTAAGTCCAATGCACGCATGGGGCAGCCCGTAATTATTAGCCAGGAAACCATCGCAAAAGCCCGTCAGCAAAAGGAAAAGGAAATATTTCAAAACCTCCTTGATATAGCTCGCGAGGAAGAACTTACCGAAAAAGCTAATTCTGGCGATAAAGAAGCTGCCAAAGAATTGGCCGAAGACAAAGACCGAAAAAATTATGTAGCAAAACTTTTAGCCGAAAAGAAGGTGAAAGAAGAAAACATGAAAGCCGAAGAAGATTTGAAGTCAAAATTGATGGCTGAGCAAGAAGCAAAACTAAAAGAGCAGAAACTTTCCGCTGATACTGAAAAGAAAAATGCTGGAAAAGAAACGGCTAAACCAGTTGTACTTATTGAGTCGGCTAAAACTAAGCAGTGGGTAGAAGCAAACAATAAACAAGTTGCGAAAGAAAATAATGAAAAGATTGAAGCCGACCGCAAAGCCACGGAAGCCAGAAAAGCGGCTGAAATTAAGAAGTTGATGGAAACAGAATCATTGACTGAAGAAGAAGCGAAGGCAGATATTGAGGAGCGAGCTAGGATTGCAGCAGAAGATGCCGAAAATGAAAAAGCCGAATTGGAGTTTGAAAACGCAAAGGAAACAGCCTTTCAAGATAGCTTAGAATTAATGGATCTGCTACATTTAAGAATTTCTGATAGCGAAGAAACTTTAAAAGATTCCATCTCCAATTTCAACTTCAAAGCTAAAGAAGATGGTTTAGCAATTATTTCAGCAAAGGATAGCGTGGCAATATTGAAAAAGGCTCAACAGAAGTCGGTTTCGTCCGAGAGGACATTGAGTGATTCTATTTCAAAAGCAAACAAGCCGCTTTTCGCACGTTTGGACGATCCCAACGCTCACAACAAGTATCTCAAAAATCAAAAACTTAAACTGGCCAACAAGAAAACTGATGCAGAAAAAAAGTCGACAGAAGCAAAACATTTAGCGGATGCAGCAAAACTGAAAGCTACCCAAGAAGCAACCGCCATAGCTGAGGCCGAAAAGAAAGCAGCCGAAACCAAACTAAAAACAGAACAGGATGCAAAACTGAAAGCTGAAACAGAGAAAAAAGCCGCAGAAGCGAAACAATTAGCAGATGCTGCCAAACTGAAAGCTAAACAAGAAGCAGCCGCTAAATTAGAAGCCGACAAAAAAGCTGCCGAAGCCAAATTAAAAGCTGAACAAGATGCTAAGATTAAACTTGAAACAGAGAAAAAGGCCACAGAAGCTAAACAATTAGCCGACGCTGCCAAACTGAAAGCTAAACAAGAAGCCGCCGCTAAATTAGAAGCCGACAAAAAAGCTGCCGAAGCCAAATTAAAAGCTGAACAAGATGCTAAGATTA
>CANJNG010000036.1 GCA_947475205.1 Bacteroidota bacterium | reverse complement strand
TGCATACTCCACGACGTTGTGGGCAAGATTCTAAAGCAGGTGATTTAGTCTTAGTGGACTTGTCTGTTCTACCTTTACGTACTAACTGTTGTATTGTTGGCATTGCTTTTTCTGATTTCTGAAAGAGTTACCCCGTTTTTTTTGGGAGGGCAAAAGTAGAAATGTTTTTAATATTAACAACTTTTTTTTGAAATAATTTTCAAACTAATATTCTGACTTTTGAATATAAAGCGAAAATGTTGATATTAAAGGGGATTAGCGAAAGTAGGAGGATGCGAAATTGACATCTTGGATGCTATTAAAGTGAAGAATTATGATAATGGGAACATCGGAAAGCGAATTTAAGGCACTTCTAACGTTAAGTGAAATTGGTTAAAAATTTGGGGATTGTGGATGACTTTACGTTCATTTAATTAATAAAGGTGCAATTCTGCCATTACCTTTCTAAAACCTAGTGTAAGCCACTAAATTTATTTAAGTGAATACCAAGTTCTATACTCTTCACACTTTATCTATTCCCAATAACTGACAATTTTGGATTTGGGTAATGATGCTTCCCCAGGAGAGGCCGACACCAAAGCCGGAAAGTAGCACAGTTTGGGTGAGGGGGTTTAGAAATGCCTCGGCATTGTGCAAAAGCGTAATAGGAATGGAGGAAGAACTGGTGTTTCCATACTTTTTTAAGGAGTATAGATACTTCTCAGGAGCTATATCAAGGCGTCTGCGGATGCTTTCGTTGATGAGATGGCCCGCTTGGTGCAGGATATAGTAGTCTATTTCGGATTTTTCTAAACCTGAAAGGGCAATGCAATCAACAATGTTGGCCGTAACTACTTTTAGTGTGAAGTTCAAAATATCCAAGCCCTCCATTTTTAGGTAATCTTTAGTTCCCCAGATGGGATGGTCTTTGAAAATGGCTTTAAAGCCTTTCCCATCATTACCAAATAGACAAACTGCTTCGGGTGATTCAGCATTATATTCTATTAATGTAGCGGATCCGCCATCGGAGAAGATGGGTTGGGTGGATGTGTCACCATCCTGGATAAGGGAACTTGAAATATCGGAGGTTAACACCAGGGCCTTTCCAAATCCTGTTTGGTTTAGCAGGGTGGCAGCCAAAAACAGTCCGTTTACGTAGCCCGAACAGCCCAGATTTATATCGAAACAAAGGCAGGTTTTGCTCAAACCCAGTTCGTTTTGAATCCAAATGGAGGTGGCGGGGGTAATGAAGTCGGGGGTTTGGGTAATATATACCAAATACCGGATTTCATCAACATCAACATTCGTTTCCTTTAGGATTTTACGGGCAGAGTGGAGGGCGAAGTAGGAAGCCTTTCGGCCTTTGTGCTCAATATAGCGGGAATCTATCCCTAAAGTCTTCTGGGAAAGCCTTTTTTCACCTTCCTTAAAAATATTTAGGTCTTCGTTTAAGCAAATATTGTCGGGGACTGCCGCCGCAACTGCTTTTATCGAAAACTTTATTCGGAAATTGTTCAATTGGATGATTCGTTTTTCGAACGATTGACAGTTTCAAAGATGTCGGCAAAGGTTTGGGCATTCTTTACTTCTTCGCCTGTAAGCAAAACGCCAAATTTATCTTCGATTTCTACTACCATTAATAATGATTTCATGGAGGACCACGATTCGAGCTTCTTGAAATTCAAATTTAGCAACTCTGATTCATTTTCAATGCTAATTTCTAATTCAATTAATAAGGTTTTAAGGAAATTGATTTTCTCGGAAGTATCAGTTATTAACATTGAGGCAAAGATAATGGCGGAATTGAATGTGGAAAATATGCCTACCCTTTAAAATATAGATTAGGCTATTTAGTTATCTATTGAGAAGATAAGCATTTCCTTTGGTAAAAGTTCCGATTTGAATCAAAAATTCAGGAATGAAAAGACCAACGTCTGCAATGTTACTGGTTGGTGAATCAAAAACTACTATAATTATATCAGCCTTTTTGATATTTTGCTGAAAAATCAAATTTTTATCAATGGTAATGAGCACATCGAAGCCGTTTTCTATGGCGGTTTTCATCAAATGTCCATTTCTTAGTCCATTCCATTTATTTTCCGAAACGGTTGAAACATTGAAATCAACCAATAACCCTTTTAAGCGTTTGGTAACGCACTCATCGAGCAGAATTTTCATATAAAAGTGTAGATGATGTTTCTACTAATTTCTCAGATACCTTAAGAACTGACAGTACTTGAAACTTTTTCACCCCTTCAAAATCATTTAGAAAGGCTTCTATATTTTCTCCTGCTTCTAAATAATCGAAAAGGTTCTTTATCGGCACACGCGTTCCTGAAAAGACTGGTGTTCCTCCCAAAATTTCTGAATCAATATTGATAATTTTATCCATTCTTGTAATTTTATGCTAAAGTATGACTATTATTTTAAATATCACTTAGTCCTAATGCATCTTTCTTCCCCTCCCTCCAAATTCCCCACCCTTAATATTTCAAATTACCAAGCCCGCATCTCTTACCTTCGCCACCTCTTATGAAATTTGCAGCTATCGACATCGGTTCAAACGCCGCCCGCCTCCTTTTAAGTAATGTATATGAGGAAGGCGACAAGGTTACGTTCAAAAAATCATCGCTTATCCGCATTCCACTTAGGCTTGGCTTCGATGCGTTTGCCGAACACAAGATTTCGGAAAAGAAAATTGACCGTTTTGTGAAAACCATGAAGGCTTTTAAGATGCTGATTGACGTTCACGACGTAATTTCATACAAAGCCGTTGCGACAGCTGCCATGCGGGAGGCATCGAACGGTCCCGAGATTGTGAAACGGGTGGCCGATGAAGCCGGAGTGAACATCGAAATTATCACCGGCGAACGCGAGGCCGGCATTATATATAGTAACCACATTGCTGAGGACCTAGACCCCGACAAAAGCTACCTATATATAGATGTAGGCGGCGGAAGCACCGAGGTTACGCTCTTTGCCGACAAAAATGTGGTGGCCAGCAGCTCATTTAATATCGGAACTATCCGATTAATCAACAACCAGGTGACGGATGCGGACTGGAAGTTTCTGAAAAACTTCGTGCAATCCATCACCGAAGGCCGAACTCCCCTGGTTGGCATCGGGAGCGGAGGAAATATCAACAAATTATACAAAATGTGGGGCAAAAAGGTGGGGAAACCATTCCCCACTAAGAAATTAGAGAAGTTAAGAAACACGATTGAAGAACTTTCGGTGGTGGAACGCATCACCGAACTGGGCATGAACGACGATCGGGCCGACGTTATAGTGCACGCTGCCAATATTTTCCTATTTATATTGAAAGCCGCCAACATTGAAAAGATATTAGTACCCCAAATTGGCCTTTCTGATGGCATAATCCACATTCTTTACGAGGAATTTAAAGCCAAAACCGCAAAATGATTCGCAAATTTCACGCTCCGCCTAAGTCCGAAGCCTTTCCCGAGAATAAAATTCTCCATAAATTATATGAAGGTTTAAAAAATGTGTTCGCCGGAAGGCAGAAATCCGACAAGGTGCTTGAGCATATTTTCTATTCACACAAATGGTGGACCCCTTCGCAGCGGGCCTTTGCCCGAAACGTATTTTATTATTACATCCAACACTGGCGGTTGCTGTGGCACCTTATTGAAACGGAGCCAAACTTCCAAACATCGGACATGCACCGAGCTTATGGTGCCATGTGCATACTGGAGGGGCAGCCTTTGCCCAAGGATAAGGTGTTTTTTAAATTAGATGCTCAGAAAATTCTGGACGAGTATCGCCGAATTAAATCCAATCCGGCCATTTTCCACTCTTGGCCCGACTGGTTGGCCGAAGAAATTCTGAAAAATATACCTGCCAAGGAGCAATTTGAAACTTTAGCGGCCTTGGGCAGCCGTCCGCCGGTATTTATTAGAACGAATACCCTGAAAGGTGGCCCGAGAGCTCTGCAAGAAGCCCTTGCGAAGGAAGGAATTGTAGCCAAATTGGTAGAAAATAACCCTCAAGCCCTCGAAATTGAAAGCGGCGAGAAGCTTTTCCGCAGCGAACCTTTCCAAACCGGACTTTTCGAGGTGCAGGACATCAATTCGCAAGCCGTTGCTACCTTTTGCAACCCCAAACCCGGCAGCCGAGTGGCCGACGTATGTGCCGGAGCGGGCGGAAAAACCCTGCATTTGGCTGCATTAATGCAAAACAAAGGCCGGATATGGGTTTCGGAGATAAAGAAATACAAAATGGATGAGCTCCGCAGACGGAGTGCACGGGCAGGCATCAGCATTGTGGAGCCCCACCTATCGCCCGATGGCAAAGACATCAAGCGGCAGCACGGAAAATTCGATATTGTGCTGGTGGATGCACCTTGCAGTGGCACGGGTGTAGTGCGGCGTAACCCCGACATTAAGTGGCACATCCGCCCCGAAGGTTTGGCGGAAACAATTGGCACTCAGCAGGAAATTTTAACCAAATATTCACCTCTTTGCAAAGTGGGCGGTGAGTTAATCTTCGCCGTGTGTAGCCTTTTTCCTCAAGAAGGCTCCGAAGCCATACGCCAATTTATAAGCAGCAACCCCAACTGGAGCATAACCGAGGAAAAACACCTCCCCGTTAAACGCAATGGTGGCGATGGTTTCTATATGGTGAAGCTAAAACGTGGCGGCGGGGCCTGATTTGGAAGGAATTAATTTACTTTAATATGCTTTTGGGCTAAAGCCCACTGTTATTTTGAGCCTTTTTAATCCCTTGGCTGAAGCCAAGGGCAATTGATGCTCTGAATTCAATTTATTTCTTACATTTTTGATTCTCAAAGTTGAAGACAAGGGCAATTGATATATTTAATCGTCTTTTGCTTTAGCTGAATTGCCCTTAGCTTTAGCTGAATTGCCCTTGGCTTCAGCCAAGGGATTATGAAATTCTAAGCTCTAATTCGGCTTTAGCCAAATTCAAATCGAAACATAAAGGTTTAAGGAATTGCCCATCAACCATCAATACCTCCCTCCTACTCTTCCGTACGGAATTTTCCTATAACTGTACGGAATCATCAAAAAACTGTACGGAACTTTCTAAATTCTGTACGGATTTCTCCAAAACCTGTACGGAATTCTCAGAAAACTGTACGGATTCCTCGAAAAACTGTACGGATTTCTCGAAAAACATGGGTGATTTCTTAAAATTCCGTACAGAAATTGGAATAATCCGTACAGAACTTTTAGTTATCTCCACAAAAAAACCACCTAAGCGTACAGATATACTGTAGGCTTAGGTGGCTCGCTGTTGATTCGGTATTGAATTCCTAAATAAAGGTATTAACTTTTATAAGTCATGGTCTTAACCTTAGCGGTCTCCAACAAAGAAGTATTTTTAATAGTAACTATGCTGTGTTTTGCTGCTATTCCGAAGGTTCCGCCGGGGGTAATTATAACGGGAGTGCCTGTGGAGGTGCTTCCGCGGTATAGTTCCACTTCCACCGTGCCTATATTTTCCAACTGGCTACCTATTACTAAGCCATTCAAGGTTTTAGTGGTGCCAAGTTTGAGGGTACTGGTGCGGCTTTTGGGCTTCTGCGGGCTGTTGTCCACCGTAAAACCCCATTCGCCTAGCTTTTTGGTGTTGTTGGGAAACAATTTCATCAAAAATTGGCCTATCATATAGATATGGTCCAACACCGGGTCGAAGATTAAGTAACGATTTTCAGTAGCTTCTTCTGCTGCCATCGAAGCCTCCACTGAATCGTTGTGTTTCAATATCACTTTATCCTTTAGGTCGTCATCGTTATCGAGGTCGATGTTGTTTGCCGTCAAAAATGGGTCTAAGGGGCTTGTGCCGGCGGCATAAGAATCGTGCTTTGCCTTTAATAAAGTTAAAATAGCAGTCTGTTCAATTATATTATTGGGATATTTTATCTTTCCACCCACCAAAACAGGAGCACCCCATTCGCTAATCCGCATCGGATTGCTTGGATATAATTTTTTTAGGAACTGAAATTCTTCCTTAACATGTTTAAACGGAAATACCCAAATGCTGTCTCGCTGTTCGAGAAGGTTTTCAGCCAATTTTTCCTTCACATGTTGCTCTTCCAAATATGCCTGAGCGGCCAAAGAGGCCACTTTGTCGGCTGAAAGGTCTATACTGTTTTCGTTGAGGAAGAGAGTAAGCACGCTGCCTGCACCATCGGCTGTGTTTTTGGCATCAATTTTTACAAGAAGCTTTGTTTGATCTTCAAATTTTTCAGGAATTACTAATCTTGACATTGAATATAGGTTTAAAAGGTTGAGTTTTGATATAAATCTTAATTTAGGATGGCACTAAATCTAAAAAATGGTTTCGAGCTTCGGGTTTCTAATCGGCTATTGCTAAATGTTTCGGGCTTATTTGTTCTTGGTTTTAAATTTGGCGTTCTAAATTCTGAAGCAAATTTATGAAAATATTAATTAATGGTACTATGTGCTAAAAATATTTTTCAAAAATTTTAGGATTTTGAATTTTGAAGGGAATAAATGGGGCTAAAGCCGAAAAAATGTAGAATGATTCTTGGTCTCCCGGCTTAAGTCGAGGGCAATTCAAATGATATGTATTCCCTTTATTTCCTAAAATCAAAAAAAACATTCTCATCCACACCGCTAATTCTAAAAATCCTGATATTTACAGCCAAATTAATCGGCAATGTCTCGTATTCCTGTTTTGAAAACCTACAAATTATATATCGGCGGCCAGTTTCCCCGCACCGAAAGCGGGCGTTATTATGAAGTAAATGATAAATCGGGCAAATTGGTGGCCAATGTGTGCCTCGGCAGCCGTAAAGATTTCCGAAATGCGGTTACTGCCGCCCTTCCGGCACAAGGAAGTTGGGCCGCGAAGACTGCTTATAACCGAAGTCAGATACTATATCGGGTGGCCGAGATGTTGGAAGCCCGCCGGGTGCAGTTTTTAGAGGAATTGGAGGTGTTGGGCTTCAAAAAAGCAGCCGCCGAAGCCGAAGTGGATGCCGCAATCGACCGCTTGGTGTATTTCGCCGGCTGGGCCGATAAGTATCAGCAACTGTTTAGCTCCGTAAATCCGGTGGCGGCACCTTTTTTTAACTTCTCGGTATTGGAACCCATGGGCGTGGTGGCCGCTGTTGCCCCCGAAGAGTCGCCTTTGGCGGGGCTTTGCACCATTATAGCGACAACCATTGTGGGCGGAAACTCGGTTATAGTTCTAGCTTCAGAAAAAATGCCCTTATCGGCAATTTCGCTGGCCGAAGTGCTGAATAGCAGCGATGTTCCGGGCGGAGTGGTGAATATAATTACGGGAAATACGCAGGAATTGCTGAGTCATTTCGCATCGCACATCGAAGTAAAGGCATTGGTGTATGCCCGAACCGATGTTGCGGAGATAAAAACCATTTCCGAACTGGCATCGGCATCCGTAAAACGGGTTATACTATATAATAAGGTAAAAAGCTGGACATCGGCCGAAACCGAACATCCCTATTTAATAAAAGATACGCAGGAAGTGAAAACTACTTGGCATCCGGTGGAGCAAATCGGGGGTGGCGGAGCGAAATATTAGAGGCAACCCCTCCCCTACTACCGCATAAACTCAATAAACCCTAACATTAGGGTAAGAAGTCCGCATATATTGCTGCGGACATTGGTAACGATGAAGAAAAATCCAAATAAAATGGTTACCTGCCCCAAAAAATCGAAGCCGTTTTCTGATAATATTATCAAGATACCGAGGACAATAACTATTAACCCGGCCAAAAAACTTGAGAATCTACCTATTATTAAGAACATTCCTAAAAAAAATTGCACTAATACCAATCATAACTTTATACTAATAAATTGCTTGTTTATATAGACTAAAATGTTTATTTCAAATTGGCGGCGAAAGTATCAGAATTTGTATTTGTGCAAAAAAATTGTGTGCTAAATTTTCGTTCTATTTTGCTAAAGGTGGTGTGGTAGCTGTATTAGCCCCATTTAGCAGGTGGTTCAATCAGGAAAAATTGCTGCTTTTTTGCCGTTCCTAACTTATACTTTCAATAAATCCTATCATCATGATAAGGAAACCGCATAAATTACTGCGAATGCCATCAAAGGCAACGAAAATTCCGCACACAATTGTAGTGGGCCCGAGTAAATCTAAGTTATCGTTAAACGCAATAATCATAATGCCAAGCAGGATAATAAATAATCCAGCCAAAACATTAGGCAATCGGGCAATTACTAAAAACATCCCCATAAAAATAGCACAAGCGGCAACCATAGCTTAATCCTAAATTTATATTAGCTTAATATGAATTTTCCAATTGGCAGCGAAAGTATCTGAATTCACAATTTAGAAAATATTCAGAAATTAAATTACTCTAATATCCGCTATTTTAAAAGATGGATTGGCGAAATAAGTTACCCTTTTCGGTATTCGCGGTACTTTAAAAACCCGTGAAGCACCACAGTGAGGAATATAATGGAACAGCCTACATAGAATCCTGTGTTTAAGCCTTTGTGTTCCTGAAAAAGCAAAAAGGCAAAGAATATTCCATAAACAGGTTCCAGATTAAGCGATAAGTTTAACGTAAACGGGCTTAGTCTGCTTAATGAACGAAGGGAAAGAATTCCAGCGAAAACGGTACATACCAAGCTGAAGAAGACAAGATACATCCAATCTTGCGAAGTGGGGAAATACTTTTGGGTGGGAAACAAATGAAGATAGGCCGGCAGAATAGCTAAGAGGAAAACGCCCCCCGTAAGCATTTCGTAAAACATAATTCCTTCGGCGGGTAAATCAGGAACCAGCTTCTTATTCAGAATACTCATCAAAGCTGCAGTAATAGCCGCCCCGATTGCCAGAAAAATTCCTGTTCCAAACTGGGCTTCGAAGTTGAAAATAGTAACAATTCCGGCAGCCACCACCGTTCCGAACAGTATTTCATCATAACGAAACCTGCGTTTTAATATAAGCGGCTCCATCAACGCAGTAAAAATGGAGGTGGATGAGAAACAACTCAGGGCAACGGTTACATTGCTGTACTTAATCGAACCATAAAAGCAAATCCAGTGAACAATTAAGATAACACCCACCCCGGCCAATGCCCAAAACTGCTTTTTACTGGGAATAAAAAACGATTTCTTAAAAAAAGCCACCACTGCCAAAGCGGGTAAGGTTATGGATAGCCGATAAACTATGAGTAAAGATTCGGGAAGCTCAATCAATTTACCCAGTACTCCGGTAAAGCCCCATAAAAACACCGCTAAGTGCATATACACTATGGCTCGGGTAAGCGAAACGGTGGCAATTTTGGGCGATGACATCTGTAAATAAGTGTGCGGCGAAATTATACCTATATATATAGCCAAAGCATTTATGCTAAAATGAGTTTTCAATAGGGATTACAACCTACTAGCAGATAGAGAGGTCAAAAGCAAATACTTCAACGAAAAAACCTTTACTATTTCAAATCCCTTCTACCTTCGCACCCGCTTTTACTATGAGGGATTTGAGAATATTTGTTTGGGTTACGGCATTACTGAGTATAATTATATCCTTTGCAGGCTGCGACAAACCCGCTCCAAAGCTCGCCTACATTCAAATAAACAAACTTACGCTCAATGCCGATGAAGAAACGCAGGGAACAGACTCTTCGGCCTTGAATACGGCGTGGGTATATATAAACGATAACCCGGTAGGGGTGTTTGAGCTTCCGGCTAAGGTGCCCGTTACTACCTTGGGCGATGTAAAATTCACCATTATTCCCGGAGTAAAGGCAAACGGGATTTCTTCTACGAGGGTGCAATACACACCTTGCGATAATTTTATTACAACGTTGAGTTTAAAGGAAGATAGCACGGTAACAGTTAATCCAATTGTGAAATATGCCCCCACCAGCGAGTTTCCATATAAAGAAAACTTTGAAGATCCGGGGCTTTCAGTAGGGCCAACATCCATTTCGGGATCGGGGATTAATATTGCCAAAACATCCAACCCATCGGAAGTGTTTGAAGGGACAGGAAGCGGAAAAATAAAAATGGTATCGGGGCAAAATTTCTTTGAAATGGCTACCAATTCAGCCATAGAGCTACCGTCAAACGGCACTCCGGTGTTTCTGGAGATGAATTTCAAGAGTAATAGTGATATTCGGATTGGAATTTATGCCGAGGGTACATCGGGCGAGGTGCAAGAACAGATTTCGGGGCTTAATCCCACAAAGAATGAAACTACCGGAGCGTTTGAATGGCGTAAAGTGTACATTTTGCTCACCCCTACTTTGCAGAAATATGCTGGCGGGACTTACAAAATATACTTTGGAGTGTTGCGAAATGATGCTTCTCCCGAGCAAATTGAAGTTTATTTCGATAATTTTAAGATAGTTCATCCTTGAATCGTAAACTTCACGCACTTAAATACATTGCCGGCGACTTAATTGCCAGCATATTGGCATGGCTGATATTTTATGCCTACAGAAAGGAAGTTGAAAGCCTTAAATATGGTGTAAAAGTGGAGATGAACGCTGATGAAACCCTCCTTAAAGGCATTATTGCAGTATCGTTATTCTGGTTTTTGATGCACGCACTGTCGGGGGCTTATTCGGATGTGTATCGAAGGTCGAGGCTAAAAGAGTTGGGGCAAACGCTTCTCATCACCTTGATTGGTGTAATCCTAATTTTCTTCTTTTTGGTATTGGATGACATAATCATTTCCTTCAAAACCTATTACAAATACTTTTGGTTGATTTTCGGCACACAGTTTGGGCTGACTTATCTGTTTAGGGTAATCATCACCACCAATACCATCCACCGCATTCATAGCCGGAAGATTGGCTTCCCCACATTATTGGTGGGAAGTAACCATAATGCCGAAAAACTATTCCTTGAAATGGAAGCCCAGCACCCATCCGCGGGGAATATGTTTGTGGGTTTTCTTCATGTTGAAGATAAAAACGGCGTTATGCTAAAAAGCAAAACCACGCACTTTGGTGGCTTGGATTTATTACGGAAAACCATTGAAGAGCAGGAGATAGAGGAAGTAATTATAGCCATTGAAAGTTCGGAGCATAAACGTTTGGAAGAGATTCTTTCGGTTATGGAAGACTTTTGGCGACTTCGGGTGAAGATTATTCCCGATATGTATGATATTTTGGCGGGTAGCGTTAAGCTGACTAACATTTTCGGCACTCCACTTATTGAAGTTACGATGAGCGTTATGCCTGCCTGGCAGCGTTCGCTAAAGCGGATGATGGACATTTCGCTTTCTATTTTGGTGCTAATATGTTTTTCGTGGCTTTATTTGATTTTGGCGGCGTTGGTGAAGGCTTCTTCCAATGGAGATGTGTTTTTTCATCAGGAAAGGGTGGGTTTAAAGGGGAAACCGTTCGTGATTCACAAGTTCAGAACCATGTATGTGGATGCCGAAAATGCTGGGCCGCAACTTTCTAAAATCGATGACAAACGGATTACGCCAATTGGCAAGTTTCTTCGCCGGTCGAGGTTAGATGAACTTCCTCAGTTTTATAATGTGCTCAAAGGCGAGATGTCCATTGTTGGGCCACGCCCCGAAAGGCAGTTCTTTATTGACCAAATTGTGAAAGTGTCGCCACACTATGCCCACCTTCATCGGGTTAAGCCCGGAATTACCTCATGGGGTCAGGTGAAATATGGCTATGCCGAAAATGTGGAGCAAATGGTAGAACGCTTGAAGTTCGACATTATCTACATCGAGAATATGTCCATAGCCTTGGATATTAAAATCTTGATTTATACCATTAAAATTGTGGTTCAGGGGCGGGGAAAGTAAGTGGCTGGCGATTAATCAAAACCATCCGGCGTAAAACCTCTCTTTACTCACTTCTCATTACTGAAGAGTATCCGAAGCGGCCTTTACTTTGCTTAAATCGTTGGTCAGAAAAATGTCGATGCTTTGGCCTGAACCAATGCGGGCTTCGGGCTTGTAGAGCGGCAGCTGCTTATATACTTTAGCGGTGGCGGTATCTTTAACGGCGGCATCAAACACAACCGACCCCGGCATAAGCGAAGCGGAACTAATAAGCCCAAGAGCTTCGGTTTTGGTATAACCAATTAAATCGGGCACAAAGAATTCTGCTTCGCCCAAGCCGCTACCGACTAATAAATTCACTTTACTGCCTTTGTTTACCAAGGCACCGGGTTTTACTTCTAGTCCGCCAATCATTTGTTTCAGCACAGCATTCTTAGCCAAATCAGGAGTGTATTGCAGGTGGCCAACTTCTAAGCCGTAGGTTTCTATGCGGGCTGTAGCCTGACGCAGGGTGAGGTCTATCAGATTAGGCATTTTTACTTTAGGAGGCAGAATAGCGTTTACGGTGAGGTATATTTTCCGGCCCTTCTTTACGAAGGATCCCGCCACCGGCACCTGATCAGCTACAGCTCCTTTCTTGGCTTTCAAATCAAAAACAGAATCTACTATGGCATAGGTTAAATCTTTTTCCTCCAAAAATTTATCGAGGGCCTTTTTATCAATTCCCCTAAAGTTGGGTACTTCTATCTTTTCGCCATGATGGGTGTAAAAGCCCAACAAGGATAACACTATCCACGAAAAGGCTACCCAGGCGACAATAATGATGGCCAATTGCTTAAAAAAGGTTTTTGATTTTAAGAAGTTTATGAATTCGCCTAGCATGGGTTGCGGTGTGGAAAGCTCAGGGAGCAATATTTACTGCAAAGTAAGTGGATTTGTTGAAATGGGAGGGAAATTTGAGAGTTGATATAAAATGTAACTGAATTTCTTACAAAGGAAAGATGGATGAACACTGAGAGTCTAACGGAGCATTCTCTGTGTCTCTCTGTGCCTCTGTGGTGATTTTATTCTCAACTCACCCCCTACTTATCATCCCAATTGCTAATAAAGCCAGCAACACCCCAAACCAGTTTTGGGTATAAAGCTTTTCTTTGAAAAGCAGTAGAGCCGCAATAGCCGAAAAAGCCACAATACCAATATTCATTACAGGAAAAATAACCGAAGTGCCCATTCCCGGCAGACTGAGTGCCTGAACCAAGAAATACACCGAAAAGTAATTCGGGATACCCAACGCAATGCCACCCAGAACGCTGGGGCCATGAAACGAAATTTGTTTTTGTGCAACCTTTACCGCAGTAACTAACAATCCCGATACAAAGGCACAAAGAAAAACGGCGATAGTAAACTCCTCGAAATTGGCATCATTGAGGTAGTTTCTTTGCGTAAAGCCAAAAACAGTATCCTGAAGCCCCGCCACTATAAAGATAATAATTGGCATCAGTAGCTGACCTTTCACTTCTTCGCCTTCGCCTTTTGGTTTGCTTAATGTAAACACCAGTGAGCCTAAAGCCAACATAATTCCCGCTATTTTCATCCAGCCCAACCCTTCGCTATACAACCAGATTCCAGCAAAGGTGGGGATGACTAAAGACATCTTAGCCGCCACCATGGTAGCCGAAATCCCAGCTTGCGAAATAGAAACAGCGATAAGGTAAAAGCTATAGAAGAACACCGCTCCTAAACCAGCCGCATAAGGAAACCAAGGCTGATGAATGGTTTCGGCCGTAAACGGGATTTTCCCAATGGTGATAATCCCCACCACGGCAGCCGTTATGTAATTCACCAGTATTGCCTGAAAAGAATCGAGTTTCTTCTTTTCAAAATATTTAAACAGCAGGCCAAACGACGATGCTGTGAGGATACTCATTAAAATTTCTACCATTTGGTATGTTATAATTGTTGCAGATAAAAATTATCAGGAAAGCATCGTCATTGCGAGGGTATTCCCGAAGCAATCTCTACCTGCAATTAGATTTTTCGGGTTTCAATTTTTCTTTTATTAAATCAAGGCTACCACCGAAATCTCCACGTTCACACCACGCGGCAATCCGGCAACCTGAACCGTTTCGCGAGCCGGGAAATTGTCAGTAAAGTATCGTCCGTAAACCTTATTCACTTCTGCAAAATCTTTCATATCAGATAGAAAGATAGAGGTCTTTACTATGTTTTCAAAACCAATTCCGGCATTAAGTAAAATAGCTTTCAGGTTTTCCATTACTCGTTCCGTTTCCGCTTCTATAGAGCTAAGCACCAACTCGCCTGTAGAGGGTTCAAAGGCAATTTGTCCCGATACAAATAAAAATCCTCCGGCTTTCACCGCCTGGCTGTATGGCCCGATTGGAGCAGGGGCATTCTCGGTATTCAGTATTGTTTTCATCTCAATAAATTGTTGCCGAAATTATAAAGTATATCCATTGGAATGCAAATGACGCTAATTAAGCAAATTAAAGCGAATAATTCTAATGCAATTTTGAATTCAAATTTGTGATTATTCACTCAATTCTCGTCATTAGCGTTCCAATTTCCCAACCCTTCAAAACTTGTGAATATCACTTTCTTTCCCCATTTTATTTCGCACCAATATTTTATTAACATTGCCCCAAATGTTTGTCATGAAATTTCTGCGTTACATCCTGTATATATTGGCATTAGCCTCCCCTTTACTAGTAGGGCTTGGAGGCTGCAAATCGGCTAAAAACCATAAATCGACTACCGATATAATTGTAGATTCTTTGCAGGAATTGGTGGTGGACGGTTCTCAACCCTATCAGGCAAGTGCAACCCGTCTCACCGATATAATCAACACCCGCTTAGAAGTGAAATTTGATTGGGAAAAAGCACGCATGAACGCTTCAGCACTCATTGAAGCCCACCCCTATTTTCATCCTATCGACAAAATGGAATTAGATGCCAAAGGAATGGATATTTTGGAAGTTTCTTTGAAGGGAGCTAACGGAAACAAGCCTTTAAAATATACCTACGACAGCCTGAAACTAAATATCACCCTCGACCGGAAATATAAACGCACCGAAACCTATTCCGTTTTCATTAAATATGTGGCCAAGCCCGAAGAAATGAAGTTGGGAGGCAGCGAGGCTATTTCATCCGACAAGGGTTTATACTTTATCAATCGTTTCGGTACCGATAAATCAAAGCCCAAGCAACTATGGACACAGGGCGAAACTGAGGCCGCTTCGTGCTGGTTTCCGACGGTGGATAAACCCAACGAACGCATGACCCAGGAAATCTACATTACTGTGGACACTTCTTTTGTTACTCTCAGTAATGGGATTTTGATTTACAGTTCCGATAATCCCGATGGCACCCGCACCGATTGCTGGAAACAAACACTCCCGGCAGCACCCTACCTGAGTATGATGGCTGTTGGGAAATGGAAAATAGTAAAAGATAAGTGGAGAGATTTTGAGGTGAATTATTATATGGAGCCTGAGTTTGCTCCCTACACCAAGAACATCTTCGGGAAAACACCCGCCATGATGGAATTTTATTCCAAAACCTTGGGCGTAGATTATCCCTGGGAGAAGTTTAGCCAAGTAATTGTTCGCGACTACGTAAGCGGAGCCATGGAAAACACCACGGCGGTTATTCACGGCGATTTCTTCAACCAAACCGACCGCGAAATGCTCGATGGCGACAACGAAACCACTGTGGCTCACGAATTATTTCATCAATGGTTTGGCGACTACGTAACCTGCGAAAGCTGGAGCAACCTGCCTCTCAATGAAAGTTTCGCTACTTATGGCGAGTACCTGTGGCTCGAACACGAATATGGTCGGGACGAAGCTGATTATCACGGTAAGATCGATTTAGGAAGATATTTAAACGAAGCCGATCAAAAGAATGAAAACTTAATACGTTTTTATTACAACGATAGGGAAGATATGTTTGATATGCACTCTTATGCCAAAGGCGGGCGGGTACTACACATGCTTCGGTATTATTTGGGCGATGAAGCTTTTTTTGAAGGCTTGAAAACATATCTCACCGAAAATAAATTTCAAAGTGTGGAGATACATAATCTGCGACTGGCTATGGAAAAGGTAAGTGGCGAAGACTTGAATTGGTTTTTCAATCAGTGGTTTTTAAATAAAGGTTACCCTGAAATAAATATTCAAGGCAATTATGATAGCCTTAGTCATCAATATGGTATTTCAATTACGCAAATTCAAAATTTGAAAGAGAATCCTGTGTATAAATTACCTATGGATGTTGATGTTTACTATAAAGATGGAAGTAAAGAGCGTACACGAATTTGGGTTACAAAAGCAAAAGATTTTGTTGCGATTGCTGTAAAGGAAAATCCTATTTTAGTGAATGTGGACGCTGAAAAACAGCTTTTGTGTGTACGACACGATTTTAAAAGTGAGGAAGAGGCGGCTGAACTTTTGACACGCGGACCGCTGTATATGGACAGGTATTATGGAATTATGGGCTTGGCTGATTATATAAAGGTAGTGGCAAAAGACTCACTGGAGAAAAAATATTCTGATTTAATAAAGAAGGCAACCGAAGATAAACATTACGGCATTCGTGCATTTGCCCTTAAGAACTTACCTGATAATTCTTTTAGCACGCCCGATGAGTTTAAATCATTTTTAATGAAAATCATAAAAACTGATTCAAAGTCTTTGGTGAGGGCCGCTGCTTTAAAGAAATATTCAGAGAGATTTAGTGCACCCGAATCGCTGCCTTTTCTAAATGAAATAGCCTTAGCCGACAAATCCTACAAAGTACAAGGCGAAGCTCTCAATGCAATTTTTGGTATCGATAATAAAGAAGGTGTTGATTTAGCTCGCAAACTCAGTCCATCGGCACGTGGAAGCTTAGTGTTGAATATTGGGATAATATTAGCCGATAAAGGCGATGAAAACGATAAACAGTTTTTTGAAAACGGCATAAATCAAATAACCGAAAACAACTCTAAATACGTTTTTGCAGCCTTAATTGGCGGCTATGCGAGCAAGCAAAATCCAGCAACTATCAAGAAGATTTTGCCTAGAATCGAAAACATTGCCAGAAACGAAAGTACTTGGTATATCCGCTTGGCAAGCATTCAAGGGATAAGTGAAATAGTTTTAAAACTTCAAACTAAAATAGATGATTTGGGTAAAGATGCCGCCAATGAAGCTGCCAAAACCGAATTAACTTCACTTAAAAAAGAAGTTGAAACCCTACTAGCCGATATTAAAGAGAAAGAAGCTGACCCCAAAGTGAAGCGAATTATTGGGAAATAGTGGGGGTAGTTTAATCGTTCTTTGCTAAAAATGCTCAGTAGTAAATATTCAAACTGTGAAGCCAATTGCAAATTATAAAAGTTTGCACAGCTAAATCTTAATTTATTGAGGTTATTTCCGTTGAATAATTATTTTATTATAAAAAATATTGTTGCACCTTTGGGAACTTAAGTTTTTTAACGTGCCTACAATAGAAATATATTTTTCGACCAATGCAACCTTATCGCACCATTATGCATCATTACATAAATAACTAAAGCCTCAAACCATGAAAAAGCACCAATTGGCAATTTTTTTATTGCTCTGTTTTGTTTCAACTAAATTATCAGCTCAATCATTCACGCAAAAATGGAATGTAAAGGACCCATTTGAACAAAAACTATTTATAGAGAACAGGGGTCAATTTGATTTTAAACCAAGTTCGGAAATTGGCCGTAAAATTGGCTCGGCTTCGGTGCTTTATGGTGTAAGAACAAATGGCGTGAACATATATTTTACAACCAATGGCGTGCTATTTCATCACTCAGAAACGGAGCTGGTTACGGAAGACGAACACGAAGCAAACGGATTGCTAGCTTCAAAGCAAATGACCACAATTGCAAGGGAAGAAGAAAGCGAGCGGGAAGTAGAAGATTACTATCTAAATATGCGATGGATGGGCAAAAACCCAAATGTAAGCATAGCAGCTCAAGATAAGGCGACTAACTATTTCACTTACTCCGACCTTAACGACAAAACAGGGAAATCAACCATTAAGGCCAATGGATTTAAAAAAATTGTATATAAAAACATCTATCCAAGTATTGATATAGAATACACTTTCCCCGAAGGAAAAGCCGGA
Source organism: Bacteroidota bacterium (assembly GCA_947475205.1). Classification (GTDB taxonomy): domain Bacteria; phylum Bacteroidota; class Bacteroidia; order JAIBAJ01; family JAIBAJ01; genus JAIBAJ01. The sequence continues at coordinate 13,649 of CANJNG010000036.1, read as the reverse complement.
ATTAAATACGCCTATATTTTGCATCCGGGAGCCGATTACCGTAAAATAACCATGAATTATCAAGATGCAAATGGAATAGTTGCTGATGAGAACGGTAACCTAAAAATCGCTTCTAGTTTCGGTGAGTTTATTGACCACGCGCCCGTTTCCTACACCAATGGCCACAAAAGCGTAAACTCTTCGTTTGTGGTAAACGGGCATAATGTTTCCTTTAATTTGGGTAAAATAGACCTTAGCAAAACCACCATAATTGATCCTTGGGTAAGCACTCCTACCTTCACAGGCTCGTCAAAAGCGTATGATGTGGACTGGGATTTTATTGGAAATGTATATATTTATGGAGGGCAACATCCCTTTCAGTTATCAAAACTAAATGCTTCAGGAATAATACAATGGACTTACACAAGCAGTGCATTTGATAGCGACGAAAACGATTACGGTGATTTTTGTGTTGATAGAAATAATGGCAACTGCTACCTGTCTGAGGCATTTAACAATAACCCGGGTGCTCGGATTTTAAAGGTCAACACAAGTGGTGTTCAAACTGCAATGTTTCCCGGTACAAGTTCTATAAATGAAATGTGGAACATTGCCTTTAATTCTTGCACTAATAAAGGTGTTATAGGATGCGGAAACACCAATATCCCTAATCAGGCAGCAACCTTTGATGCAAATCTTACAACTGTTACTCCAGTAAATATTCTTTCCACAACCCAAGTTTTCATTGATATAGTTTCATTGGTGGTGGACAATACGGATGCTTATTTTATGACTTCACAAAATGGAGCAACTAATTTTGAAAATACACTTTTAAAATGCCCCTTGCCCACTTTAGTTCCCACAGCCTATATGGTAAATTCGGGTTACAATATCCAAGAGGTTAACAGCATTTTTTATACCGAATCACAAGTGGCAACCAATAGTTATAATGGAATGGCTAAAAGCAGTACCTTTTTATATACTTACGATGGGGGTACTATTAAAAAGTGGAATCCATCAGATTGCTCTTTAGTGAGCAGTGTAGTAGTAAGCACCACTCCAACGTTGTGCGGTGGAATAGCGGTTGATGATTGTGATAATGTTTTTGTGGGAACAATTAGCGGAGTTTCAAAATACAATTCAAGTTTAGGTTTTGTGTCTTCAACTCCCACATCGGGTGAGGTTTACGATGTAGATATTTGGGGCTTAGGCAATGAAATTTTGGTTGCGGGCAATGGTTTTGTTTCGGCTCTTAATTTGTATTCAATCTGCTCGAGCAATACTACATTCACCTTAGACAAAACTACTACAAGCTCTACTTGTTTGGGAAATGATGGCACAGCAACGGTAAGTGTAAACGGCGGCACTCCACCCTTTAATTATATTTGGTCGCCAGGTGGACAAACCACTGCAACGGCTACAGGCTTAGCTCCTGGAACGTATTCTATAATTGTGTATCAAAACTCTGCAAGCTGTGGTAATAGTGGTACAGTGGTAGATTCGGTCACCATCACTGCATCATCGGGTTTCACTGGTCAATCAAACACCAGCACAAATATTTCGTGCTATGGAGGCAATAATGGTTCAGCTACTGAACTACCAATAGGAGGTGCACAACCCTATACCTATTTATGGACACCCGGCGGGCAAACATCACAAACTATATCCAACCTAACTGCCGGCACATATCACGTTACTGTTCATGATGTAAACGGATGCCAAACAACTGACAGTGTAATTGTTCAAACTGCTTCAACTGCACTATCGGTATATCCTCAGATTCACAATATCTCGTGTCAGGGCTATGATGGATATATTCAACTTCAAATTAACGGTGGTACAGCTCCATACAATATTCAATGGTCTAACGGAGAAAGTACAGACTTTATTAACGTTTCAACCCCCGGAAATTACAGTGTTACCGTTACCGATGCCCTATCGTGTTCGGTTAATTTGAATAACCTAACTGTGGACTCTCCGCAGCTACTTTGGCAAATTTCAGATATTGATGTAACCAATACTTGCGGCGATAACAACAACGGAGCTATTGCAATACATTTTGATAATGCTTCGTTATACTACCTCAGTTTCAATTGGTATGATTCGCTTAATAACTATATTCCCGGCGATAGTGTGGTAATGAATTTAACCCCGGGTGTTTACAATTGCGAAGTGTATGACGATAATTTTTGTAAGGATACTACTTTTCAAGTGGTGGTTGGTTTTTTAGCCTTAGTGTCTACCCAAAACAACTATTCATGTGGAGCAGCAAATAGCGGAACAATAACAGCAACATTAACCGGAGGGGCTGCTCCTTACAATTATTTGTGGAGTAATGGGCAAACCACACAAACTGTTACAGGGCTAAGTGCTGGAACTTATACAGTAACTGTTACTGATAATGTTGGATGCATTACCACAGCTACATCAACCCTTGCTCCATTTTCAGCCACTTATATTGTTCAAAGCTATGATTGTTACAATAGTTACGGCTATATAAATTTGATTATTCAAGGTGGAACTCCGCCATACAATACATTTTGGTCGACAGGAGAAACCACTCAAAATATATATTTTAACCATCCTGGCCAATACAGTGTGGTGATTCAGGATGCCAACGGCTGTTCGCAACCATTAAATATCAACATTTCGTCTACTCCAACAATTTGGGAAGTTACTTCCGTTACCGTATCAAATGCTTGCGGAAGTAATAATGGTGCTGCTACTGTTCATTTGAGTAATTCGCAATTGGGTTTCTATTTTCAATGGCAAGATCAAAACTTCAATTATATTTCTGGAGATAGTTTAGTTACCGGGCTTTCGCCGGGCGTATATTATTGCCAAATTTATGATTACAACTACTGCCAAGACACCACTATTCAAGTAAATATTGTTTCAGGAGCTTCGTTTTCAACAAATACTACATCTACCAATGCCAACTGTGGAAATGATAATGGTACCGCTACAGCAACTCCTGTTGGAGGCACTTCACCTATTACTTATTTATGGAGCAATGGGCAAACTACGCAAACTGCTACCGGTTTAGCTGCGGGAAACTATACTGTTACAGTAAGCGATGGTAGCGGTTGCCAATCGGTGTCGAATGTTACTATTAATTCAACTTCGGCATTAACCGTTTCTATAAGTACAACAGGTGGTTCAAACGTAATTACATCAAACTGTACAAATTGCACAAGCTTTCAATGGTACCGAAACGATACCCTGATTCCGGGGGCTACAAGTATGAATTACACCATTACTAAAAGTGGCAGCTATTATGTGGTGGTATCCGATGGAAACAATTGCACAGGTACATCAAATATTTTGGAACTAACCTACACCGTTTCGATAAACGAAGAAGAAGGTACATCTTTTAATATCTATCCCAACCCGAGTAATGGCTCATTCATTATTGAGGCCAATATTACACACACCGAAAATTTGAATTTGAAAATTCACAACACCATCGGACAGTTGGTATACAAGGAAGATTACCCGAAACTAAATGGTTATGTTAAAATACCGATAACGTTGGAAGAGAGTGCGATGGGCGTTTATTTTGTGAAACTACAATTTGGTTCGGCGGTTATTACCAAAAGAATTATGGTGAAATAGTGCAAAATCAAACAATTACTTCGGCATATTCTTCACTAACCTTATCCAAAATATCGAATATCTCAGAAAGATCATCGGTGGTAACAAGTTTCATACGGGTTTCTTTAAAATTGGGAAACCCTTTAAAGTAATTGGTGTAATGCCTCCGCATTTCAATTAATCCAACTCTGTCGCCTTTCCATTGTAAGGAATGGTTAAGATGTTTTAGGCAAAAGGCTATTCTTTCATTTACATCGGGGCGGCGAAGAAGCATGCCTGTATTCATGTAATGCTTGATTTCGTTGAAAATCCAAGGATTTCCGATACTTGCCCGTCCAATCATAATTCCATCTACTCCAAATCGGTTGCGGTAGTCGAGGGCTTTTTCGGGCGAGTCGATATCACCATTGCCAAAAATAGGAATATGGATGCGGGGATTATTCTTTATCTTGCCAATAAGTGTCCAGTCGGCATCGCCTTTATACATCTGCACACGGGTTCGGCCATGCACGGTGAGGGCTTTAATGCCAATATCCTGAAGTCGTTCGGCTACTTCTTCCACGTTTTTTGTTTCTTCGTCCCAGCCGAGGCGGGTTTTTATGGTAACGGGCAAATGGGTAGCTTTCACAATTTCGGAAGTCATCTTTACCATTTTAGGTAAATCCTTCAAAATTGCCGACCCTGCCCCTTTGCACACCACTGCCTTAACCGGACAGCCGTAATTAATATCAATTAAATCGGGGCCGGCTTGCGTGGCAATAACGGCTGCTTCGGCCATCACATCAGTATCGCCGCCAAAAATCTGAATCCCAATGGGGCGTTCGTACTCAAAAATATCTAATTTCTTCCGGCTTTTTGCGGCATCGCGAATCAAACCTTCCGACGAAATAAACTCGGTGTACATTAAATCGGCACCACCTTCTTTACAAACTGCCCTAAACGGCGGGTCGCTTACATCTTCCATCGGAGCCAACAGCAAAGGAAAATTGCCTAAGGCTATATCACCAATTTTTACCACGGGGCAAAGGTAATGCTCTATATTCTATTAACAACTACATAACATAGCTTAGCAACTCATTAACATTAGCCCCCGAATAACCGCCGTAACTTTGTGTAAGTTTTCTAATCAGGGGTGTTTAGAAAATGTGTTTTAAGGTTAATAGTGTTTGCCTCCCGGTGCTGAAAAAGGCCGGGAGGTCTTTTTTGTTGGAGTTTTGTTGCTGTGGTAATGTTAGCAGCCGGTTCGAATTCATTACGTTAAGTTCGTCCCCCCACTTCACCACCCTTATCATATTCAATCAATAAATAGTTTCTTTCTTTTGGGAGCAAAAACGTCAGCATTCCATCCCAGCGTTTGGGTCCTGCTTTCCGTTACAAGTCCGCCAGCCGCACAAATCTCTCCCACTTCGGGCTTTCCACTGCAATCAGGGCTAAATCGACAGGACAACATTTCAAACGTTCGGTTGCTTATACCCATCCGGCGGCTATAAACCGAAACTGCAATCAGTACTCGTCAAACTGCAATCGGTACTTCCCAAATCGCAATCGTTACTCGTCAAATAGCAATTGTTACTTTCCAAGTCGCAATCGTTACTCGTCAAACAACAATTGTTACTTTCCAAATCGCAATCGTTACTCCCCCAATTAAATTTCTTACCCCAAAATCAACTAATGCTATAATCTTGCAGCCGCAACAGTTTCTATGGAAAAGCTAAATATAACAACACCACGCATCCATATTCGACACCTCGAATTAAGCGATTTAGTTCCCTTTCACAGCTATCGGTCAAACCCCGATATTACAAAATATCAAAGTTTTGATGTGATGACAATCGATCAAGCCGAAGCCTTTATAAAAGATAATTCCAACAAGTATTTTGGCAAAGCCGGAGAATGGGTGCAATACGGGATTGAACACAACGAAACCCAAGAACTCATTGGCGATTTTGCCATTAAAATTGAGCTTTCTGACCCACGGATTGCCGAAATAGGGATTACCATTTCACACCTTGAACAAAAAAAGGGCTATGCCAAAGAAGCTATGCTCGGCATTTTGGCTTTTCTATTTGATACGAAAGAAATCCATCGGGTAGTAGAGATTGTGGATGCAGAAAATACGGCCTCAATTAATTTACTCCAAAGCATCGGGTTTAGGCAAGAAGGCCATTTTATCGAAAATATATTCTTCAAAAGAAAATGGGGAAGCGAATTTCAATTTGCTATGCTGAAACGGGAATGGGATGAAAGGGCGTTATAAGGTTGAAACATTGGCATAAGTTTATTCGCAACTGCACACCCCTTAAAAACAAAAATCCCCGCCTGAATTAACAAGCGGGGATTTTAAATTGGTTTATAAAATTCTATTTAAATGTTCCGGTTTTGGTTTCTACCTTTAAATCATAAGCACCTTTGAAAGTAATTTTTATGGTTTCCGCTATTTTCTCGAACACCAATTTAGGAACTTCAATGCCGTGGTCGGCTAACTTCACTTTAAATTCTGCTTCTATATCTATGTGGCCTTCCTGCGGAACACTAAGTTTAATCGGCACCGAATATTCCTTTTCTACGCCGTGCATTTTCAGTTTCCCGGTAGCACTACCTGTGTAGCTGCCTTTAAGATTTAGTTCTAAATCCTGGTCGAGCGTTCCTGAGAAAGTAGCCGTGGGGAACTTCTCACTTTCCATATATTTTTCGTTAAAGTGTTCACGCATCAACGCGTTTTTGAACTCAAAGCTGCTGATCTGGATACTCACCGCAACCTTACGGGCGGGAGTAATTACCGATGATACCGTTTCGCTGTGGGCATCAATATTTTCCACCGGAGTTTCGGAAAAGAAACTCATTTTGCTTTTAGTAAGTTTGAAATTTTGAGCATTCGCCATAAAAGCAGTTGCTGCAAAGGCCAATACAAGAGTTGTTTTTTTGTTCATTTTAATTTTGTTTTGTTATGCGGTTTTCAATAATCAAGCCACTATTTCCGTTTGCCGAAATGGAACACCCTCGAAATGTTGAAACCCAAACGGATTTCGCCTTTCAACACGTTGGCAGTTGTCATAGACAGAAACTGGCTTTCGTTCATGGTATTGGAATTAGCTACAAAGAACTGGAACGAGTGTCCCGAAGTTTGCCATTCGATACCGAACGATGCACTGTTGTGGTATTTTATGTCATTAGCTGGGTCAAGGTCGGTCAATTTGGTTAGTCTCGCACCGTATTCGCCAATAAGCAAAAATGACTTTGTGAGGCGAAGGCGTGCCATGGTTGCCAATACAAACTGGTCGTTTTTGTCGGAAGAAGCATCCACTTGATTGTAGTGAATCCAAGTTGGGGCTACTTGCAAACTCAACACTTTTCCAAACTGGCGGGCAAACATAATTTGATACACATAGCTCATTCGAGCAGGGAAATTCTTAAACTCGTCAGTTTTTGCTGCCGGACGGGAAGTTATGTTCATAGAAGCTAAAGCGGTAATGCTTAGCGGTGATTTGCCGTCCTCACGCTGACGAAGGAGGCGGTATTTTAAAAATCCTTCCCAAAGTTTACCGTTGCTATTTCGGCCATACCCTACAGTGAAGTTGTTGGTTATGCTGTAATCAAAACCAATTTTAATAGTAGCCGGGCCATCCCATCCAAAGAAATTGTAAAATGGTTCTTTAAAATCGCCTAAGCGGTGCGAAATACGAAAATCGAAACTTCCTTTCTCCAATGTTTCAACGGTTTGAAAGTTCACCAAACGGGTGCTACGGAAAATGCTGCGGTATTTCTCTGCTTCTGGTTTATAATCTGCCGGAGGAGGGGTAGCTTTTTCCTGAGCTTTGGCCAAAGAGGAAACCCAAACCAACACTGCCAAGAGAATGTATTTTGTAAAAGTTTTAATCATTTTTAAGAGCCGCTAATTTATATATGAATTAATACCCTACACCAAAATCTTTTGCAACACCATCACATCTTCCCATTCGATGCCATTTCGTTGCCAATCTTTGAGTTGGCCGCAATTAATATAGCCAGCTTTCTTAAATAAATTCAGACTTGCTGTATTCGCAAGCCCGATGTGTGCATACAATTGATGTAGATTTAAACTACCAACTGCTATTTTTCCAAGTTCAAGCAAAGCGGAAAAAGCAATGTTTTGTTCCCTGAATTTCTTCTCAATCAAAATACCCACTCCCGCCCTAAGGTTCAAAGGGTCGAAATCAAATAAATCTACGCAGCCAACGGTTTCTCCTTTCCATTCAATCATAAATCGCACCTGACGGGAGATGTAAATGTCGCTTTGCTGGTTTTCTATGAAAATCTTAATACTTTCGAGCGAAAACGGTATTTGTGTGCCGCTAACCTGCCAGTTTTCGGGGTCGTTTTCCCAACGGAAAAGCAGGTTGGCATCGGCGGGTTCGGTGGCTCTTAGGTGAAGCATAAAATTAAAGCCAAAAGTGCTAAAAAGACTGACACTATCCAATGCAATGATTAAACATACTCTGAAAGTTCTGCATTTGGAAATTGAAATGCGTAGAATCCGACTAGATTATGCATATTTAGAAATCCAAATACCTAAATTCCGACTAGATTGTGCATGTTTGGAAATTTAAATGCCTACAATCTTGTTAGATTATACATATTTGGAAATCCAAATGCCTAAATTCCGACTAGATTATGTATGTTTAGAAATCCAAATGCCCACAATCTAGTTAGATTATACATATTTGGAAATCCAAATGCCTGAATTCCGACTAGATTGTGTATATTTGGAAATCCAAATGCCCACAATCTAGTTAGATTATACATATTGGAAAATCCAAATGCCTAAATTCCGGCTAGATTGTGCATGTTTGGAAATTCAAATGCCTACAATCTAGTTAGATTATGATTATTTGAAAATCCAAATACTAACAATCTTGTCAGACTAGCATACTTAAAAATCCAAATGCTTACAATCTTATCGGATTAGCGTATTTGGAAATTGAAATACTGAGAATCTATCCATATAAAATGTGTTTTGTTGCCCCCTTTTCCGTTCTTTTGCAGGCAAATTCTAAATTTCCAATTATGACTCAAGAGCAATATATCGAAACCAATAAGAATCGCTTTCTCGACGAGCTTTTCACTTTATTGCGTATAGCTTCCGTTAGTGCGGACCCAAAATATTCAGCCGAAGTGTTTAAAACTGCCGATGCCGTGGCCGATAGCCTAAAAAAGGCGGGTGCTGAGAACATCGAAATATGCCCTACTCCGGGCTATCCTATCGTTTATGGTGAAAAGATTATTGACAAAAATCTGCCAACCGTGTTGGTTTATGGGCATTATGATGTTCAACCTCCCGACCCAATTGATTTGTGGAAATCGCCACCGTTTGAACCCGAAATAAGGGACGGACGCATTTATGCCCGCGGTGCTTGCGACGACAAAGGCCAAATGTATATGCACATTAAAGCGTTTGAAGTGATGATGAATACCGGCACACTTCCCTGCAATATAAAGTTTATGATTGAGGGTGAAGAAGAGGTTGGAAGTTCAAACCTTGGGCCATTCTTAGAAAAGAACCGTGAACGCCTCAAAGCTGATGTGGTGCTGGTTTCTGATACCGGAATTATTGCTAATGATGTGCCGAGCATCACCACCGGATTGCGGGGCCTGAGCTATGTGGAAGTGGAAGTAACCGGCCCAAACCGCGATTTACATTCGGGTATTTATGGTGGGGCAGTGGCCAATCCAATCAACATTTTGTGTGAAATGATAGCGGCTATGAAGGATGAAAACAACCATATAACCATTCCGGGATTTTATAGCGATGTGGTGGAAATTACTACCGAAGAACGTGCTGAAATGGCTAAAGCTCCCTTCTCTTTAGAAGAATATAAAGCTCATTTGGATTTATCGGATATTCATGGCGAAACCGGATTCTCTACCAATGAGCGGGTATCTATCCGTCCCACTTTGGATGTAAACGGAATTTGGGGGGGCTATACCGGCGAAGGGGCTAAAACTGTAATTGCTTCAAAAGCCTTTGCTAAAATTTCGATGCGACTTGTGCCTAACCAGCATCCCGATAAAATAACCGAACTGTTTAAAAACTATTTCGAGAAGGCTGCACCTAAATCGGTGAAGGTTGAAGTTCGCCCGCACCATGGCGGTTTTCCGGTGGTTACACCAACTGATTCTATAGAATATAAGGCTGCAGCAAAAGCGATGGAACACACCTTTGGCAAAAAACCTGTTCCGGTTCGCACGGGGGGCAGCATACCTATTATTGCTTTGTTTGAAAATATTTTAGGACTGAAAACGGTACTCATGGGCTTTGGCTTAGATAGTGATGCTATTCACTCGCCCAATGAGCATTACGGAGTGTTCAACTACTTTAAAGGCATTGAAACTATTCCGTTCTTCTATAAATTTTATGCGGAAATGAAGAAGTAGTGTAAAGAAAGGCGAGTTGTGAACTGCCCAGAACGTTAGCAAATCACAACTCGCTACTCTCTACCTGACTACTTCACTTTAGCAAAGCCAACTCTTGATTTACAAAGCTTTCTGAAACCGGCTGCAAATTAATTTGTGGCGTTGCTGTTGTGTTTGGTGCAATATCCATTTTAGCAAAATAGGCATCTTTTCCATTAAAAGCAACTGCAACTAAAGTCGCTGCTTTGTTCTTGGGTACGTTTCCAAAATTAACATCTTTACCATATTGATGACCTTGCATCAATCCCCGCACATCGCGGTAAACGAGGTAATAGGTGGCCATATACCGTTCGTCGGCTTTGGCTTGCATCGCCCGCATAGGTTCATCAGGAAATTTGTCGCAATTGATAAAACCCAGATTCTGAACTGTGAGTTTGTCCTCAAAGGCTTTACGTTGTTCCTGCTGTTTTTCTTGTTCCACAGTAATGCGTTCTTGCTCTTTTGCCTCTTCTTTCCATTTATTTATTCGGGCAATTATTTCCTTAGCCTCTTTCTCCGAAATAATCTTACCGTTTCCGTCTGTATAAACCACCGTTTCGGTAACGGTAAGCGTGTATTGTCTGCCCGGAATCCAGTTGAGTTCTTCTTGCCTGGGGTCTTTGATAAACACCTGCATTTCGGGGTCGTTTTGATCTAAAGCAAAATCGGTTTTTATTCCCTTTTGATGGTCTATTTGTGTTTGGTGGCCTTGCGGGTCGCGGGCATCGAGGTATATGCTGCCGCCCGTTTGCAACATTCGCCCGTTTGATACTGTGTTCATCCCACTCTTCATTAAATCGGCCATCTGATAAAATTCCTTTAGTTCCACTTGCACATTGTTTGCCGCCGTGAGCAAGGCATCGGCTTCCAGAAAAAGCACTGTACCTTCTTTTCCATACAAAACGGTATCGCGATGCGGATTTATGTAAAAGAATTGCGAGGGTTTTGGAGGATAGTGATCCTTTAAAGATTGAGTAGCTAATGGTGGGACCGGGGCTTTCTTAGAAAGGCTTACCGCTATGCTTCTACCTTTAAAACCACAGGGAAATTGTCGTTGCATCAAACCTTCATACCCCAATGAATTTGCATAATTGAGAATTTCATCGGCCTGCACATCGGCATAGTCTGAAAAGACAGCCTCACCTCGAATATCATCATTGGTGAGGGGAAATACCATAGCTTTTTGCCCGCTTTGCAGTTTGGCGATGATGGAATTGATGATGGCTTTTTGTGTTTCCATCAGGGCCGTTTGGCCGGGTTGGAAAAATACATTGTGCTGAACGATGATTTTTTGTGCGGTGGCAGTTATCCCAACTACCACAAGCACGGCGAAAAGGATAGGTTTCATTTTGTTGGTTATTTATGAATGAATAACGCAACTGATGAAAGGATATTGTGTGAAATGAAAAATATTTTTTCAGACCATTAAATTATTAGGAATGAAACATAAAGCAATTGGTCTAAACCGATAAATAGACTGAATGAAATGAAGATGTTTATCAACCTTAATCTGCATCCTCATTCCAAATAATTCTACTTTCGCCACAATCAAATGTTTGCCGTTATAGATGTAGAAACCTGCGGGAATATGCAGCAGCCCGAAAAAATCACAGAAATTGCTATCTGTGTATTTGATGGTTTTGAGGTAGTGGAAACCTTTCACACCTTAGTAAATCCCCGCCGAAGTATAGACCCCTACGTTAGCCGAATGACAGGTATTACAGAACGAATGCTAGTAGGTAAACCCATTTTTGAAGATCTCCACGAGCAGATTCTTAAAATAACCGAGGGCTGTATTTTTACAGCTCATAATGCTTCGTTCGATTATCCCATTATTCGGAAAGAATTTAATTATATCGGTATAGATTATAACCGCCCGCGACTTTGCACTGTGCAAGCTGCCCGCAAAGTGCTTCCGGGCTTTGATAAATATGGCTTAGAAAACCTCTGTAAGAAATTACAGATAACCAACACTGCACCACACCGTGCTTTAGGCGATGCAATGGCCACGGTAGAAGTGCTGAAAATCATTCTCCAAAACGATTACACCAATCAGGTAAAAAAATTAGTAAAGAAGGTTTGAGGACGTAAGAATATTGAAATTTCTGCCTAACAAACGCTTCGCATTGAAAGTTTCATCACCTAAATTCTAAACAAAATGGAAACGCTAATTACCTCTCAGCACACTTTGGAAGTTCTCAGCATTATGGCAACTGACCACACTCCATCTGTTCACTTCGATGCTTCGATTGGAAAATTTTCTATCATTGGAAAGTCTATCCCAAACAATCCATCGCTGTTTTACACGCCTATATACCAGTGGTTGCAAGCCTATTTAGACAACCCCTCAAACGAAACCGAATTAACCATTTATTTTAATTATTGCAATTCGTCCACCGTATATTGGATGCGGGACATTTTTAAATTGATGTCTCAATTAACAATAGGCCCGTTCGGCTTTTCGATTGTTTGGGTTCGCGAAGCAAATGATGACGATGCTTTAGAACTTGGCGAAGAACTTTCACGACTTTCGGGCATACCATTTCAATACCAAATTTTGTAACAATTATATGAATAAACAGCAACGCTTTGATGCCATTCTAAACTATTTTCAGCAAAACCACCCCGTTGCAGAAACCGAATTAATGTACACCAATCCCTACGAATTACTTGTTGCGGTAATTCTTTCGGCTCAATGCACCGATAAGCGGATAAATATGATTACGCCCAAGCTGTTTGAACATTTCCCCAATGCCGATGTGTTGTCGGAAGCCTCTCCCGATGCAGTTTTCGATATTATCCGAAGCATCAGTTATCCGAATAATAAAGCCAAACATTTGGTAAGTATGGCCAAGATGTTGAAGAATGATTTCCATAATATTGTTCCTTCCGAAATTGAAGAATTGGTAAAACTGCCCGGAGTGGGGCGTAAAACAGCGAACGTTATTGCGTCGGTGGTTTACAACAAACCAGCTATGGCGGTTGATACCCACGTTTTCAGGGTATCAGCTCGACTAGGATTAACTAAAGGAGCAAAAAATCCACTGCAAACCGAACAGCAATTAATGAAGCATATTCCTACTAACTTAGTGGCTATTTCACATCATTGGCTTATTCTTCACGGACGTTATGTTTGCGTTGCTCGAAGCCCTAAATGCAGCGAATGCGGCTTATCTACCTGGTGCGATTATTTTCAGAAATTGGGTAAATAGGAAATCGAATCCACATTCCTAAAAGAAATTTTCGTCCCACTTAAACGGAATTGATTAAGAAATCCTATTTTCGTCCAAATTTTTATTGAAAATGGCAGAAGAAATTCAAACCGTATTTATTGTAGATGACGACCCTTTGCAAGTAGAAATGTTCTCCGACCATTTGAAAGGGAAAACCCGCTTCACCTATCATACTTTCGATACAGGCGAGGCTGCTATTTTGAAATTGACGGAACTTAAACCGCAATTAATTTTCTTAGATTACGAACTCAATAGCGTAAATGCAAAAGCAAAAAACGGCTTAGATGTTCTAAAAGAAATTAAGAAAATTGCCCCCGATACAGTAGTAGTGATGATTAGCGGGCAGGAAAAAATCGACATAGCCGTAAACGTTATGCGATATGGAGCTTTCGATTATATTGTAAAAAGCGAAAG
>CANJNG010000035.1 GCA_947475205.1 Bacteroidota bacterium | reverse complement strand
CAGTAAAACAGGGACAAAAAAGTATCGGAAATCTCTTGGATTTATTGGCCGCATCAACACACAAAACATGCGTCAAACAGCAGAAAAAGGGAAGAAAATCGCCTTACAATATAATTTATCAAACCCCTTAGCCTGACGGCTATGGGGGCGTACCCTCGTGGTCGCCCACAGTGGAAAATCCAAAAAATGTAGGGGCGGCCCTTGCGGCCGCCCTCCCCTAAGCCTTGTTTGTAACGAGGCTTTCCGAGAACAGCGTTTACAACGCCAAACAACAAAATTCGTTTTTCAGCTGACAAAGGTTTTGCTAACCTTTGTCTTTGTTCTATGTGGTATTTGGTTCTGTATTTTGTTTTGTATTGATAACCAAGAGTGCTTCGCAGTTCAGTCCCCCAACACTAATATTCCACCAATAAAAATGTAGGGGCGTACCTGCGGTAGCACATTTATGTGCCATTGAATTCCCATGCCGCTAGGCATCAATTTGCTATCATTCGCCCAATCAGCGTCATTCGCGGTTCCCATTGCTATTTGCTTTCCCCTGCTATCACGCATTAGCCTTATCCTAAAAGCCTGAACCCATTCATAAAAAAACAAATCCAAGCCCTGAAAGGGCGAAATATCTTAGCATAGGGTGAAGCCCTATGTCTGAAACCATTCATAAAAAAACAAATCTAAGCCCTGAAAGGGCGAAATATCTTAGCATAGGGTGAAGCCCTATGTCCAAATACACCCCATCCAAAAAATATTTTCACCCTCACACAATAAATACTTCATCCCGGCGTTTGTGATAGTAAAACCAAAACTATACACCCATGGGAAGGAATTCAAACAACCCCGCTTCATCAGGCCAACCCCCCGCCGGTCAAGCAAAAATCGAAAACATAATAATACTAGCCCCAAACCGTATTCAGGGCGATTTAATGGAAAATTGGCTCCGCCACGAATTTAAAATCCCAAACGTAGTCACCACCTACACAAAAGCCCAAGCCCTTTCCAAGCTTCACGAGGCCCCACAATCCCTATTCATCTTCGATATCTTCAGTGGCAATTATGCAGGAATAAACCTTGCCATCAAAATCAAAGACCAACTTCCCGCCGTTTCCATCATATCAATTTCAGCCTATTCCCATTTCATCTTTCCCCAATTGGCTCATAAATTTGGCATCCTTGCTTATATGCCTCAAAGCGGAGGCCTCCAATCCCTATCAACCATCCTCAAGGCAATTAAAGATGGCCATCAACCCCAATCCACCATCGAGGACAAGGCTTACACCCAAGCCCAACATCAAACCATAGAATTCCTTCAAGAATTCAAGCCTTCTACCTTACAGATTTGGGCACTAACCGTCCAAGGCAAAACCATAAAACAAACGGCTGACCTCGTATCCCTTTCAGTACCCTGCATAAAAACCAACCGTAAAACAATCCGAGAAAAACTTGATATCGACGACCTCGACCTTATTATAGAACAAGCCAAGTCCTTCCAAAATTAATCTGCCCTCCTTCCTGTCCTTTCTTTCCCTTTTGTCCTTTTAGGTAATCAACCAAAATATATACCTAAAAGTATATTCCAATTTTTTAGACCAAAATACCTTTGCCCTATCAATTGATTAACCAACCAAAGTAAAATTAACAACCACCCAATTAAGGTCAAAAAACACGAAGGGAACGTCAACAAATACGAAGGGCAAATCAAAAAACACGAAGGGAACGCCAACAAATACAAAGGGCAAATCAAAAAACACGAAGGGAACGTCAACAAATACGAAAGTCAAACCAAAAAACACGAAGGGAACATCAGCATATACGAAAGTCAAACCAAAAAACACGAAGGGAACGTCAACAAATACGAAAGTCAAACCAAAAAACACGAAGGGAACGTCAACAAATACGAAAGTCAAATCAAAAAACACGAAGGGAACATCAACAAATACGAAAGTCAAACCAAAAAACACCTTAGGCAAATCAAAAAACACGAAAGGAACGTCAACAAATACCAAAGTCAAACCAACAAACTCAAAGGTAAAGCCGCCAAACACTAAAGTCAAACAGTTAAACCCCATAGTCATACCGGGACGCTCAACTTAAATGTCACAAGTTTAAATTCAAATTACCAAAATCAAAGTCTCACATCCAAAATCTCACATCCAAAATCTCACATCTAACTTCTAAAAACCAAACAAACAATGAAAACCTCCAACATCAAACGTCTTGATTGTGCAAGGCTCACCCGTCAAGTCCTCACCGATAACACATCAGCTACCTCAGGCATCCCTGATATGATCCTGAAACTAGCTGGCCTCGACGCCAAAATCCTCATCGTCGAATCCAACATGATTCTCGCCGGAGACCCCTCCTCTGGGGTAACTATAAATGTTAAAGCAATTCGAGAAACAATGATTCTTAGCACCTATCGCTGTGCAAAAGCCATCGTGAACTTTGCATCCGATGCCCCCATCAACGAAATCCTTCGCAATCAAGCCAAAGTAACACTCACTAAACTAAGAAGCCTCAGCAAAGAAGCCTGTTATAATAAGTGCAAAGCATTAACCGACCTCGCTCTTGTTCATGCAGCCGGCATTCTCCCAAAAGGAATTACCGCAACTGACATCACCGATGCCCAAAACTTGGTTGCACTTTTCAATTCCGATAAAGAAACTCCCGAAGAAAAAATCCAACTCAAAAAAGCAAAAAACAAAATCGCCATAGATACCCTCAATTTTATAATGATGGATTATCTGCCTAATTCTGTCGACACTCTTGTTGATACCCTAATTTTAACCAACAAAGATTTTTACGACCTGTATTACCAATCTCGCCGTATTAGTCACACAGGCCAAGGCACCACCCGCATCCATTTCCGTTTGCTCTTCAAAACCACTCCCGTCTATGGTGCCACATCATCAATCGAAAACAAACTTCCGGGCAAAAATCCCCATGTTGGTCCCTACCCTATCGAAACCTCCGATGCCGATGGCTTAATCAATCACGCAAAACTCGGAAAAGGAGTATTTGATATAACCATCCAAAAAGAAAATTATGTCATCAAAGTTCTAAAAGACAACAAACTCAAACTCGGCCAATCCCTCGATCTTCATGATGTCCAGCTCGAGTACGCCGAAATCATAATCCCATTCGGCCCGAACGAAACCCTTGTCGTCTTCGGTCCCGATTCACCCCAATGGGCAATTGGCAATACCATCAATGCCAAAAATATAACCACCGGTTCCGACATCTCATTGCCTAACCTTTTTAACGCCGATAACGAAAACAGCCCCTACTCAGGCACCGGCGATACCCAAATCGCAAACGGACAAGAATTCACTTTTGTTGTCCCTTCCATTGGCTTCAAACCCTATCTCAAAATGTTTAACAACAGTCCAAACCCTGGTATCATTCGCATCCGTATCTCCTAGCTTAACGAGACTAATGGATTTTCTATAGAATATGCCGACTACATTTAGAGGCTTCCCAAATGGCTCTGCCCGTAACCGACCACAGGGAGCTCTTAGTTTCCTTAATATACAAAACACTAAAACTAAAAACTTTTCAGCAATAGCGGCGGGAATCACGAAGGGCTGGCAAAGGGCGTTTGGGTGATTCCTGCCCGCGGTTTCCCCTTCGGCCTTAGCCGTTGGGGAAAATTGCCTTGGAAGTTTCCACGGTTTTTGCTTACTTTTTTCCAAGACAACCGCAGCGAAGCACCCCACAAAGTGGTTCTTGGATACGAATAAAAAATAAACATTAATCCAAAACCTCTTGGATTCCATTAAAAACAGAACACTATATCCAAAAAAAGTGAGAAAAGAATAATGAAGTCAAAATTTCAACAGGAATAGTGATTTATTGTCTTTATCAACAACTGAACTAATCCATAATTCACTATAATTCCCTACAAGCAGCCTGCAATTTACTTCAACCATAAATTAATTAATTTAGATTATGAATTGTTTATAAAATATTCCGACTTAATCCAGAGAACCACCAAATGGCTTTGCCCCGGAAACTTCCCAGCAATAGCGGCAGGAATCACGAAGGGTTGGCAAAGGGCGTTTGGGTGATTCCTGCCCGCGGTTTCCCCTTCGGCCTTAGCCGTTGGGGAAAATTGCCTTGGAAGTTTCCACGGTTTTTGCTTACTTTTTGCCAAGACAAAAAGTGAGAAAAGAAAAAAATCTCTGCTCGGTGTAAAGATTCCGTTGTGTATCCATAGCCACCATCTTGCATTAAAAACCAATAATGCATTTCAAAAATCCGCTTAATCTGCCTAACAGTATAGTATCAATAACAACAATTAAACGCAATTATGTTGCATTTAAGTAAAAGCAGTTACATTTGCAGCATTGTTGCATTTGCGAAACATATTCATCCTAATATCAATTCTCATAATAGGAATTAACTTCAGTTATGCCCAAAACTGCAAGCTAACCCTCAGCGGAACCATTACCGACCGCGACACAAAAGAGCCACTACCTTACGCTTCCGTTGCCTTAAAAGGAACAAAGCACTCCGCCGTTGCCGACTCATCGGGCGGGTTCTCCTTTCAAAATCTTTGTCCCGGAACGTACATTGTGGAATGCACCCACATTGGTTGTCACCCAATCGAAGATAGCTTAACACTTATAGAATCGGAACAAATAATTATCCATTTGCCACATCAGGCACACGTTTTAGAACATATAACCGTCTGCGAAAAAAAAGACGATATCGATAAAACCAAAGTAATGGCTACTCTCCAAAACCGCGACTTGTTTGAAACACGAGGCCTTACCTTAGGCGAAGCCTTAAAAAAGATAACAGGAGTAACCACCTTGCAAACCGGGCCGAGTATATCCAAGCCCGTAATTCACGGAATGCATAGCAACCGGGTGTTGATGATGAGTAATGGCGTAAGGCTCGAAGGCCAGCAGTGGGGTAGCGAACATGCCCCCGAAATCGACCCTTTTCTGGCCAAGGAAATCTCTTTGGTGAAAGGTGCAGCAAGTGTAAGATATGGCAGCGATGCTATTGCCGGAGTGGTCTTAGTAAATCCGGCAGCAATGCCCAACAACCAGAAAATTAGTGGTGAAATACTGCTTACGGGTAATACCAACAGCCAAGGAGGAACAGTGTCGGGAATTTTAGAAGGAAATTTCAAGAAAGTTTCTGCTTTGAGTTGGCGAGTTCAGGCCACTGCCAAGCGGAATGGAAACACCCGAACGCCCAATTACTGGTTAAAAAACACTGGCAACACCGAGGTGAACTTTTCGGCAGCTTTGGCTTATCATAAAGATACCTGGGGTATAGATGTTTTCTATTCCCAATTCAATTCCAAGATTGGCATCTTCGCGGGATCCCATATTGGCAACCTCACCGATTTAGAAAATGCTATTGCCCGCCAAACCCCCAACGACACTTCGGGCTTCAGTTACACCATTGACCGTCCGTATCAAAAAGTGCAGCACAACACCGCGAAGCTATCGGCCTACCTGCTCACAGGAACAAGCGGCAAACTGAGCTATACCTTTTCGTTTCAAAACAACCACCGTCGCGAATGGGACAAACACAAACCGCTCAACGATAGCTTAGCCGCCCTTAACAAACCCGAGTTTGATTTCCATATTTTCACCCTAAACAATGAATTGATTTGGGAAAGCAATAATTACAGAAACTTTACTTCGTCCGTGGGTGCTTCCTGGATGTTTCAGAATAACTACACCGAAGGGCGGTATTTCATCCCCAATTTTATAAGCCACAATGCCGGGCTATTCTTTATCCAAAAATATAAAAAGAATAAGTGGGAACTCGAAGCCGGAATCAGGGGCGATTACAAATATCTGCTAGCCAATGTAAAAAATGGGAACACTTTTCCGTCGGAGACCTTATCATGGAAAAATATGGTCTTTGATGTAGGTGGGAGTTACGAAATCAGCCATTCCGTCACTACCCGAATCAATTTTGGGAAAGCTTGGCGAGCCCCTGCCGTAAACGAACTTTTTGCCAACGGACTCCATCACGGAGCAGCATCGGTGGAGGTTGGCAATAAAAATCTGAAACTCGAAAGTGCCTACAACCTCACTGCCGAAATTGATTTGAAAGTGAAAGAATTACTCCGAGTAAATCTATCGGCCTACACAAATTTCATCAATAACTATATCTATCTTCAACCTGTTTTACCCGCAACCCTTACCATTAGCGGAGCCTTCCCCACTTTTGATTATCGTCAGGCAAATGCTTTGTTTATGGGAATAGATGCCGATGCCCGCCTTAAAGTGCTAAAGCCATTGTATCTATTAGGAAAAGCATCCCTACTTCGTGCCGAAAACCGCAACACAGCAGGTTTCTTCCCCATGATTCCGGCCAATCGATATGAAGGCGGAGTAGAAATAAAGCCCGGCAATTGGAAAGTGCTTTCCGACAATTATTTTAAGATAACCGGATTATATGTTTCCCGCCAAAGCCTTGCCCTCTCACTAATAGATTATGCCCCGCCGCCGCCTGCTTATTATTTGCTCAATGCTGATTTAGGTGGAAGCATCAAACTAAAGCACAACACCCTGAATCTGGGCATTTCAGTGCAAAATATCCTCAATACCCGCTATCGCGACTACATGGATAGATTTCGGTACTATGCCGATGCCGCAGGAATAAATGTACTTCTGAGAGTTCAATTTGTATTTAATAATTGATAATTCCATCCTGCCATAGCCAACTCATAACTTATAAATTATAACTCATAACTAAAATTCAATGTCGCAATTCTTACGTCTCATTACCCACTACTCACTACTCATTCTAATAATTCTCATTCAAGCCTGCAAACCCAAAGAAGTTGTGCTGCCCAACGAAACAGAACTCATCACAACGGTTAAGCTTAGCTTTACCGATTCATCCAATGTAGGCAATATACTAACATTTGTTTTTCGTGATATTGATGGAGCGGGAGGCAATGCCCCAACCCAATTCGACACTATAAAGCTCAATTCAAATAAAACATACACTATGAAATTAGTATTGCTGGATGAAAGCAAAACTCCCACCGATTCCACCTCAAACGAAGTGCTGGAAGAAGGCATAGACCATCAGTTCTTTTTCAATATAAGTAGTGGGTTAAACATCACTACTTCCTATCAGGATTTGGATGCTAACTCAAAGCCCATCGGCATTCAATCCAAATGGGAAACTGGTGCAATTGCTAATGGAACGGCAACTGTAGTACTGAAACACCAACCTGGAATTAAAGACGGCAATCAAGCCACAGGTGAAACGGATGTAGAAGTGGTGTTTCCTGTGAGGGTAGAATAGGGGGTAGGACATTTTTTGGTTTATATATTATGCCCTTTAGAATTTGCCCAACACCATCATTAGCAAAAAACAGTTTTCAAATGGCTTTTCTTCTTGAAAGTGGTATTTTGATTTACGCCCAACCTATTCGCCATTCCATTTTCTACTTTTGCCCTCTAAATATTTAAATTGGCTAAACGAAAACTCGAACGCTTTGCAGAGGTAGCCACCTTTGGCAATGTGTTCCAACACGGATACGAAGCATCACAAATAGGGCATTCCTTAAAAGGGAAATGGCACACAGAATATTTCCAAAATTCAAATCCTATTGTACTGGAATTAGGTTGTGGAAAAGGCGAATACACCGTTGGGATGGCTCAGAAATTTCCCGACAAAAACTTCATAGGCATTGATATTAAAGGCAACAGACTTTGGAAGGGAGCAAAGTTCGCCACCGAAACCGGAATGAAAAACGTGGCATTTGTAAGAAGCCGAATTGAATTTATCGAGTCAATCTTTGCTCAAAACGAAGTGTCCGAAATATGGATAACCTTTCCCGACCCACAACCGCAGGAAAGCCGAGAATTAAAACGATTGTCTGGCCCTGATTTCTTGCTCAAATATAAAAATCTTCTCAAATATAAAGGGCTAATTCACCTCAAAACTGATAGTTTAGCCCTGTATCAATACACCCACGCTTTGTGCAAAGCTATCGGCTACCCAGTGGAATTTGCTACAGAAAACTTATATGCACTTTCGCCGGAATCATCTGACATAATGCTCCAAACTGCTCAAGGAATTCAAACGTATTATGAAGCTAAATTCCAAAAGCAAGGAATTGATATTACCTATTTGCGGTTTAGGTTAGAGTAGTCAATTGCTCCTGTTTTTAAAATTTCACGATTAAATCTCTGTACCTAAATCTCCCTAGAACCTAAAATACTTAGTTTTGCCCGAAACTATCTTTTAGGTTTCCCGTTCGAGCCTCTAATTTTTTCTGAAATAACCATTTTGAATAAATCCAAACTTCGCTTTCTATGTTGTTGCATATATATAGGTTCAATAGCCACATTTAGTAAAGCACAACCCGTACCTGCCGCCGACGAAAACATACCTTTTTTAGCTACATTTGGTAAAAAAGCTTCACCAAGCTATGGCGATGACGATAACATTCAGATTTTCTTTCTTAGCATTCCTAAAACTTTCTCAAAGCCAATCTACATTCGGGTTTTTGATGCCGATTGTGGTGGAAGCAACGATGAAATTTATGGTGGAATGGACACTAAAACCAAGTTTTCTCTTTATGGCGGCGTAGGGGCATATTCAAACCCCGATGCTCAAACTATTCATCCTAAAGGAAATTACAATTCTGGGACACTTTTAGCCACCAAAACCTTTGTTCAATCCACCCAATACGATAATAACTGGTACACCTTTGAACCTATTTACGCAGCCGATGGTGAATGGGTGCCCGCCTTAAACTCACAAGTTATAAAAATTATAGCCGAGGGTGTTGAAGGTGATGATGGTAACTTATATCGATACTATTTCAGCACGCAGCCTGACAAAAACGTACCCATTGAAGGGGCAAATGCCTTTACGTTTGAATACACCTTCCGTATGCCCGATAAAGGTGGGCAGATGTGTCATTTGTATCCTTACATTGGTAAAAATGTGGTGTCCGTGCAGCAAGCAAATTTCGATTGGGATAATGGTGGAGTAATTAAATTGGTTTCCTACGAAAAAAAGGGTGAATGGGTAGAAATGAGTACCGATAATGAATGGAAGACCAGTAAACACCTTATTAATTCTGCAGAAAGAGAACGCTCACTTGATGTGCAGTTTGTTGCTTCCACCGATGCTAAACCCAACAACAATATTTGTTTTTATATCACTAATCAGTATGGGGAGTTTATGCCCTTCTATAATATTCCTATTGGGGGCAAACCGGTTTACAAATACTCCAACTCCTTAGATAAACTGAGGGAAACCGAACGTTTCAACAAAGAAAAAATCTACAAAAGGAGCAATAAGTAAACGATAGTGCTGCAAAATATTAAAATAGCAACCCTCGGGTTGGGATTTGTGCTACTAATGGCTTTTGGTAGCATTGCAGCCACTATCAATCATTTTGGCAAAACGGATGGCCTACCAAATGATGCCATTAATTTCACCATTCAGGATAAGGACGATTATCTGTGGATAGGCACACATAGTGGTTTGTATAGTTTTGATGGAATTACTCTTCAACTTTGCAAGAACAATGACTTACGCAAAGCCAATATTACAGCCGGATATCTCGACAACAGAGGCTTTATATGGATAGGCACGTCGGTAGGAGAAATTTTTGTTTATGATGGTCTTAAATTTGACAAAATTGAAGTCCCATTGCTTCAAAAATCGCCCATCATTCAAATAATATCCGATACAAAAGGCAAAACTGTTGTTATTACTAAAAATAATGAGATAGTTGAATATGTGACGCTTCGTGATTTTAAAAGCTACGATAAAATTGATGCCGAATCATTGATTTACTCGGCTCAAATGGTGGACGCTAAAACTATTTTAGTGGGAACAGAGAGTGGCTTAAAAAA
The DNA here is from genome assembly GCA_947475205.1 of Bacteroidota bacterium. Lineage (GTDB taxonomy): Bacteria > Bacteroidota > Bacteroidia > JAIBAJ01 > JAIBAJ01 > JAIBAJ01. The sequence continues at coordinate 23,026 of CANJNG010000035.1, read as the reverse complement.
GATTGTGCTTACCGGAAACCGAAGCAGCATCGGTAATTTTAATTTGCTGCCTAATACGAAAGTTACGCACATCTCAAAATCAAATAAGCCTAACGTTTATTGGATTTCTACCGAAGACCAAGGTATTTATGAAGTAGACGTGAAAGGAAACGGGCAAATTACCAGAAATTTTTCTAAAGATATTCGCTTCCCAACCAAAGTAAATTGTCTCTATGAGGACGAAGAGCGAAACCTCTGGATTGGAGCAAAAGAGCAGGGTGTTGTAAAAATAACCTTCCAAACTACCAGCAATTCTATCATAAACATTGACTATTTTGCTACAGGCGATAAATGGGATAAAGTAAGTGTTACCGATATTTTTAAGGATAGGGAAGGCAATACTTGGGTAAGCACTTTCGATGATGGTCTATTAAAGTTTGAAAATGAAATATTTCCACTTATTTATGGCACCAGCAAATTGCCTGATGGAAATGTGTTTTCACTGGCACGCGACCCGAATGATAACTTTTGGATTGGTACTGGCTCAGGCTTATATCAACTAAATTTTAATGAAAGCAAATGGAACATTAACGATTTAGCTTCACGGCATTTAATTCCTGCCGATAAAATCACTGCCTTAAATTTAGACAGTAATACTCTGTATGTTGGAACGGCTCACTATGGCTTATATATATTAAATACTCAGAAAAACACGGTAAAAAAACTGCAATTTCAGGGGGGAGAATTAGCAAATTCAATTAAGTGTATCGACTTGCCCACTCCCGATGAATTATGGGTGGGAACAGTAGATGGTGTATTTATTGTGAATTTAAATACAAACGCCATCCGCAGAATTACAACTTCCGAAGGGCTACCTCACAATAATATTAATGATATAGAGCACTCGCCTAACGGAAGAATTTGGATTGCTACTACTGGAAACCGCGTAGCATTTTACGAAAACAACAAAATAGGGGTGCTTACCGATAAGAAATTTGACATTACGGACATTAATTCCATCTGTAATGATTTGCAGGGCAATATTTGGTTCGCCTCAAATGGCCACGGTCTTTTTAAATTCAACGGTAAAGCTTTTGATGCCTACAATAAGACTAATGGTTTGTCGAGTGACTTTTGCTATTCGGTAAGTTGCGACCCATTTGGAAAGGTTTGGGTAAGCCACCAGCAAGGCTTGAGCCGTGTTGAGCCATCTACACATTCTACTATAAAATATGTTGGTTTTTTTGGAAATACATCGTTTGAGTTTACGGTAAATCAGTTTTTAAAGGGTGACCAAAAAATGTGGCTTTGCACCGATAAAGGCGTACTGAGATATAGCGAACTCAACGAACGCTTAGCCCGGCAAAAGCCTAAGATTATTATTAATTCAGTAAAAATTGATTCCATAGCTCACGACCCAAGAAGTGAAATTATCCTTCCTGCGGGGGGCTATAATTTAACATTTGAATACTCAGGACTTTCATTGAAGAACCCTGCAGCAGTTCGATACAAAGTAATTCTGAAGGGTTACGACAAAGATTGGAGTCAGGAATCTCCCAATAAATCGTATTTCAAAAGTTCGGTACAGGAAGGGGAGTATGAATTTAAGGTAATGGCTTGCAACGAATTCGGAATATGGAACGTGGAGCCGGCCAGCATCAGAATAATTATCAAAAAACCGTTTTGGAAAGAGTGGTGGGCTATTTCAATGCTTTTTGCAGGTATATTCTTTTCAATATATTTATTTATAAGCATCAGAACCCGCCGACTTTTGGCAGATAAAAAACGACTGGAAGATTTGATTGCCCAACGTACGCGGGAATTGGAACTTAGGAATCAGCAAATCTTAGAAAATAAAGACCAAATTGAAAAGGATGCCAGCTATATAACCGATAGTATAAAATACGCCAAACGAATTCAAAAGGCAATTTATCCAACTATTAGCCAGTTTAAACGGTTGCTGCCCGATTCCTTTGTGTTCTTCAAATCAAAAGGAATTGTATCGGGAGATTTCTATTGGATTGAAGAAGTGGGATCGAAAGTGCTTTTTGCTGCTTGCGACTGCACCGGACACGGTGTCCCCGGGGCGTTCATTTCTATTGTTACCAGCAATTTGCTAAATCAGGCGGTAAAAGAACATGGGATAACCAAACCATCTTTAATTTTAGATGAAGTGAGTAAAGGTGTAACCCTTACCCTGCACCAAACCGTTGAAGATTCCTCCGTAAAGGATGGGATGGATGCCGCAATGTGTTGCTACGACCGAAACACTGGAATATTAGAATTTGCAGGAGCTTACAATAGTATATTCCTATTCAGAGATGGCGAACTAATAGAATATAAAGCTGATAGTTTCCCCGTAGGACGGTTTATTGGTGAGGCATATCGTACATTTACCAACCACGAAATTGAAACGAAAGATGGTGATGTGATTTATCTTTTCTCCGATGGGTATGCCGACCAGTTTGGAGGCCCTGATGGCAAGAAAATTAAGAAAACCAATTTTAGAAAGTTACTTACTGATTTAAAAAGTCTGCCAATGGAGGAACAAAGAGAGAAATTATATAATTACTTCAAATCGTGGCAGGGTGAGTTGGAACAAGTAGATGATGTACTGGTAATTGGCGTAAGAATTAAGCGATAGGGATTTATTAAGCATGAGGTGTAAAGTAACGATGAGTGTTAGGATTATAAAAATGAAATCTATCTTTCTCTTTCTGGTATATGTTATGATGGCGAGTGCCACCGTAATGGCTCAGGATACGTTTGAGAAAGCGTTTAATGCGGGCTTGGCAAATGCAAAAGGAGGAAAATACGATGCTGCAATAGCGGATTTTACAACTGCAATAAAACTTAGAGATAATAACCCTAAAGCATACTTTTATCGTGGACTTTCTTATTATGCTACCAAGCAAAGTGTCGAAGCTATCAGCGACTTTACTGCCACCTTAAAGTTTGATATAAACTACAACGAAGCCTATAAGTATCGTGGAGTTTTATATAATAATGAAGGCAGCCATAAAAAGGCTTTAGAGGATTTAAATGTGGCCACTAAAATGTTTCCAAACGACCGGGAAGCTCACCTCAACAAGGGAATTGCTTTATCGAATCTAGGTGAACTTGATGCAGCTATAATTGAATTTGATTGGGCTATAAAAGCAAATTCTAACGATACCAAAGTGTTTCTCTACAAAGGTGTAGCCTTATTGAAATCCGAGAAATTTGATGAAGCCGTAGAAAACTTAACCAAAAGCCTAACACTCGACCCCAACAATGCCGATGCTTTTCTTAACCGTGGTATTTCTTACCGGATGCAGGAAAAAACCGATTACGCCATTTCCGATTATTCCAAAGCAATCTTAATTAAGCCTTCCGACCCCGATTTATATTTTAACCGAGCCATTGCTTATGATATGACGGATAATTATCAAAAAGCAATTCAAGATTACAGTAAATCAATTGAACTTAATCCAAACGATGGCGATGCTTATTTTAACCGGGGGATTTCAAAAGTACACAATGGCAACGAAGATGATGGTTGCATTGATATTAGCACTGCCTCTAAAATGGGTATTGAAAGTGCCGATGTGGTGAGGGAAAAGGTCTGTAAGAAATAGTTTTCTTTAAGTAATGCTAATTCATAATGGACACTTGGTTGCAGAAACTGATGTTCATTTGCATATCAGTAATCGCTCGTTTCGATATGGCGATGGATGCTTTGAAAGCATTCGCTTAATTAACGGCGAAGCCCCATTCCTGAGATTACACTATGAACGATTAGTTGAAACCACCCAATTTCTAAAGATTAATTTGCCTGAAAGTTTGAGCTATGAAGGGTTTAAATCGCAGATAAATCTATTGGCAAAAACGAATAACGTAAATGAGGGTGGGTATGCAAGGCTAACAATTTTCAGGAATGACGGCGGCTTTTACCAGCCCGGAAATAATGATTCACAGTTTATTATTGAAGCCGTTTCCATAGCTGACAAAGTCTATACTTTGAATGAAACAGGGCTAAAAATTGGCATTTATTCCGAAAATCCTAAAGCAATGGTTCGGATGTCGAATTTCAAAACAAACAATAGTCTGCATTATGTTTTGGCTTCAATTTTTATGAAAGAAAATGGCTTGGACGATTGTCTTTTGGTTAATGCTTCGGGAAATGTAGTGGAATCTTCAAATTCAAATGTTTTTGTAGTCATAGATGGTATTTTACTTACTCCACCCTTAACCGAAGGTTGTTTAGACGGAGTTGCCCGTCGGATTATACTTTCCTGGATTAAGGAAACAGGAATTGTGTTTCAGGAACGCCCAATTAAAGTTGATGAACTTGACGCTGCTTATGAAATAATTGTTACCAATGCCGTAAGAGGCCCTCGATGGATTGTGGGGATTGGTGGCGGAGGTAGCAGTTTATGTGAAAAGATGGTGAAGGGTATGAACGGGTAGTTCTATTTATTCTTTTTCTTTCTGGATTTAAATTCTAATGAACGGGAGTAGAAGTCTGCCAATTTTTCGCTCATACGTTGTAAAATATCAAACTTCGTTCGTTTTACTACTCCGCCGGCGTTTGTCTTTTCCATAAACGGAAAAGGATGCTGGAGTTGCACAAAGTTTGTGTCCATAATCACAAAAGCTTCCAAGCCCATTTGCATGCTTTCGCCAAATTCGGCAGTTAGGAAGGGTGTAGAAGAGGGAATATCCAATGTTTTGAGGGTGGTGTCAAATAACACACCCTGAAATTTGCGTTGCCTCACTTCGTTTGAGTGTTCGGAATAAAAGAAACAGAATTTTCCGAAATTATAGCTTTTCTTGAAGGCTGCAATGGTTTCGCGGTTTTCTACCTCCATTTTCTTGCGTTCATCGGTAGCTTCTTCGGTTTTGTTATGCGTTTCTAAAGCTTGTATTTTGAGAGCATTTTGTTTTAATCGCACCAATAAAAATCCCTTTTTTAAATCAGATATCTGCCGTGCGGCATTATCTCGCTGGTCTTGGGCTTGGAGGATTCCGACAAAAAAGAAGGAAAGAATTAAAAGTAAAAGTTTCATTGGGGTTTAGATTTATGAATTAGAAATTACGCTTCTTCAAAATACTTTTCAATGAAATTGGCAGTTTTCCAAACATCTTCAAAGGTATTGTAAAGAGGAACAGGCGAGAAACGTATTACATCGGGTTGTCGCCAATCGGGCAGAAAGCCATTGGAGGTCATTTCATCAAACAGTTTTAGTCCATTATCAATTATTCGAACCGATAGCTGGCATCCACGCTCGGCTGGGTTTGCCGGGGTAAGGATATGGATTTGGCCTTTGCCGGTGGTTTGATTAATGTTATTGAGGAGGGACTCTAAATATGCTGTCAGTTTTTCGCTTTTAGCTCTCAGGTTGGCAAAGCCGGCTTCTTCAAAAATTTCTAATGAAGCCCGAAGGCCAATCATATTAAATATGGGAGCATTGCTTAACTGCCAGCCTTCGGCACCCTGAGCGGGGTTAAATTCTTTTGCCATTTGGAAACGGGTTTTGGCATCGTTGCCCCACCAGCCGTGAAAGCGGGGAAGGGCTGAACCGTCGCCATATTTTTCATTTACAAATATTCCGGCTACTCCACCCGGACCGGAGTTTAGGTATTTATAACTGCACCAGCAGGCAAAGTCCACATTCCAATCATGAAGGGAAAGGGGAACATTTCCGGCGGCATGGGCCAAATCGTACCCTGCGATTGCTCCAACATTGTGAGTAGCGTGGGTTATTTTTTTTAAATCAAATAATTGACCTGAAAAATAGTTTACACCACCTAGCATAACTAAGGCTAATTCGTCGCCCGCTTTCTCAATAACGTCTAAAACATGAGCGGTTTCTATATGGGCGGCATTTTCGGAAGGTTTTAGCTCGATTAGGCATTCGGCAGGGTCAAGTCCATGAAACCTTACCTGACTTTCTAACGCATATCTATCGGAAGGGAAGGCTGTTTCTTCAAAAATTATCTTTCTGCGTTTACCTTCGGGACGATAAAAACTTACTAATAAAAGGTGGAGATTAACAGTGAGGTTATTCATTACCACCACTTCGCCGGGCTTTGCTCCTACAATATTGGCAAGGGGTTTAGAAAACCACTCGTGGTAATTAAACCAGGGATTCTTGCCTTGAAAATGGGCTTCAACACCAAGAGTTGCCCAATCTTTAAGTTCCTGTTCAAAATATTGTTTGGCTGTTTTGGGTTGCAAGCCAAGGGAATTTCCACTCAAATAAACCACATCTTGGTTGTTGTGTTTGGGGATATGAAAGCGGTCGCGGAAATGTTTTAGCGGGTCAGTGAGGTCGAGGTGTCGGGCGTGTGAAAGAGAGTTCAAGGGGTAAAGTTTCGAGTTTAAAGTTACAAGTTTAAAGTTTGCCTTCTGCGGTTGCAAATGTAAGGAGTGCCCGCCTCTAACGATAATTACAGAACTAATTTTGTTCTTATTTAGCTACTTCAAATTGTTTAACTCCAATGCCTTCATTAGTTTGGAGATAAAGAGTGTAAAGTCCTGCTTCGAGTTGTGAAATGTCAAGGGTGAATTTTTGACTATCTACGGGGAGTTGCATAAGCAGTTGCCCTTGTGAATTAAGGACTTTAGCTATTGCTTTTTTGCCCGATGATTGGACTGTTATGCTGTTGTTTGCTGGATTTGGAAATAGTGAAAATGAAAGCCAGGCATACGGGTCGTTAATTGCAGTAAATCCACCCGGGTCTTTAATAGTATAAGTAGAGCCTTGACGCACATAAACCGGAAACTCACTTAGTGGAAAGGTGTAAGTTGCGGAACTGCCACCGGTTTTAAACTGTGTGGTATCGAAGAGGTAAACCCAGTTATTGCCTGTGGGGAAATTTACGGTTAGGGTTCCACCTTCGGATAGGATTGGGGCTACAAAAATATCGGGACCGAGCATGAAACTGTAATCATTTTTATTGAAGAAGTGCATGAGGGAGTTGCCGTTGTTGAAGTAAGATTGACTTTCGCCCATGAGATATGGAATGAGGGAAGTATGGAATTTTGCAAATCGGCGATAGATGTTTGTGGTTTCTTCGTCGTACATCCAAGGACGATGTTCTCCACCTCCGCCGTTTTCCATCAAGGGAGAAAGTGCTCCCAACTGTGCCCAACGGATAAACAATTCCTTACTGCGTCCGGTTGAGGGAAAGGCATCATCTTCGCGGTAGCCACCTATATCGCTACCGAAGCCGAGGTATCCGTATTCATCGCTCCAAAACATATTGTTGAGGGCGTCTTTCATTCCGCCGAATGTGGCATCTTGGTCGCCCACCCAGCAAGCCCAGCCAATTTCGCGGGGAGTGAAGGCCACAAAATCACCTCCCAAATCAAATTGAGCATAGTTGTCGATGGGGCGGGAGGTGTTTACTCGTTTGGGACCAAGTCGTTCACGGGTGTAGTCGTGAAAAAGTTGATAATAGTGGTGGGAGTAGTCGAGGCGTGAAACAGTGCCACCAGCACCGGGTGAATAGTTACTTAGGAGAGCATAGTAATCGGTGCCATCGCATTTCCAGCCGTCAATTCCTAAATCGAGAGCATTATCCATAAGCCCTTTCCACCAGGTTACGGCATCGGGATTGTACCAGTCTATGAGGCTGCCATCGCCTTTCCACCATTGAACAATGGCGGGTCCACCGCTTGCATTATGTTTAATGAAATAATTAAGAGCGGCAATACTATCGTAGAGCGGTTGCACATCGTTGTTCACCACTCCTGTAATCCACATTTGAACCTTCACATTTTTGGAGTGAAAATAATTCACGATAGCCTGAGTGTTGGGATATAAGCTTGTGTCATAAACGAAGGTGTTGTAGCCTGTTTCCCAAGGACTGTCGATGATTATTGCACCTACAGGAATGTCGTGAGCCAGATAGTCGTCCATGAGTTGCATTGCACTTTGGCTTGTGCCTTCATCTTCCCAAATCCAATGGGAGAAAATCCAGGCGGGCCAGGGTAGGTTATAGTTGTCGACGGTGTCGTTGGAGGCAGTATTCGGGGCTAACTGAATGGGAGTGTTCTGTGCATTTAGGGCTGAAACTCCCACAAATAAAAGCTGTAAGAGAAAAAGTTTTTTCATTTGGCTGGTTGATAAATCGAAGGCAAGATGTGAATTTTTTTGACACAATATTATGATTTGCTATCTTTCGTGAGAAAGGAACTTTGTTTACGCCCGAATTAAGGCAGGGTGATTTTATACTGTTTTAAAAGTACCTTTGCCCAAACATAATTGAAAATATAGTTTTACTTTCACATCATAATGAATGTATCGTTTATAGCCCTTGGAACCGAGCAATTAGGAATAAGCCAATTATCGGCCATTGCTAAGCGAGATGGGCATCGTGTTAATTTAGCTTTTAGTGCCCAGCTTTTTCATGACAGATTTAACCTAGAGTTGCCTTCGATAGCTCCATTTTTTGATGATACCGATAAAGTAATAGTCGAACTAAACAAGCAAAACCCCGACGCAATAGCTTTTGGGGCATTAACTTCCACATATCAGTGGGGATTGCAGGTGGCTCGGGGAGTAAAAGCACATAATCCAAACGTTAAAGTTATTTTTGGCGGTGTACATCCAAGTGCTGTGCCTGATTTGGTGCTTGCAAAGCCCGAAGTAGATTTTGTTACTGTTGGTGAAGGCGATGTGGCGTTTTCTAAAATATTGAACCAAATTCAGAGTGAAGATTATAATACACCTATTATAAATACCCGATATAAAAGCCCGGAAGGAAAAGTAATAAGGGGGTTGCAAGGCGGCTTTTTTCAGGATTTAGATTCACTACCATTTTACGATAAAATTTTGTGGGAAAACCACGTTCGGCTTGGCGATTTATACCTTACTATGGCTAGTCGAGGCTGTCCATACCGCTGCACATTTTGCTTCAATAACTTTTTTGCTAAACTACCCGAAGAGAAAAGCGGAAAATATGTTCGGCTAAGAAGTCCACAACATGTAATAATGGAATTGAAGTGGGCCAAAAGCCGATACCATTTGCGGTGGATAGATTTTCAGGATGATGTGTTTACTACTAGTAAAAAGTGGCTGGCCGAGTTTTTAGCCCTATATAAAAAAGAAATAAGCCTTCCCTTTCAAATACTCACCCATCCTCGGTATTTTGATAATGATATTGCACTTTGGTTAAAAGAAGCCGGCTGCCAATGGATACAAATGGGCGTGCAAAGCATGGACGAAAGCTTTAAAAAGGATACCCTCATGCGGTATGAAAAAAGCGATGATGTAAGCCTGTGTTTGGAATTGATGAATAAATACAAACTCAACGCCAAGGTGGATCACATGTTTGGTCTGCCCGATGAACCGATTTCGGCACAGGAAACAGCCCGGGCTTTATATAGCAAACACACTCCAAAACGAATCCAAACCTTTTGGACATGCTATTTGCCCGGAACCCAAATGATGAACGAAGCGATTGAACTGGGTCGAATAACCCCCGAACAAGTAGATAGAATTAATGAAGGGATTGATTTTTATTTTTTTAGAAATACGGACAATATCAAAGAACCTGAAAAAATGCACCTATATAAGGCGTATGAAGTAATATTTAGGTTGATGCCAAGTATGCCAGAATGGATAAAGGTTCGCATTCGCCCCCATCACTTAAAGTGGATTCCCAAATTTTTAGTTCGTCCATTTAGTATGCTTGGCGATTTAGTGTCGGGGTTATTGCATGCAAACCCTGAGTTTATGGCTTATGCTTGGCATAATTTATTGCATCTATCAAACTTTTTCATTGTTCGTGTAGGTTTCAAGCCCATAAAAGCAAATAGGATAAAGGCTGATATAGCCGTTCCTGTATTTGAGAAACCCGTAATAGAAGTAATAGAAGCTAAACTTGGTTCTGTGGCCTGATAATTTTATCTTTTATCTAATGGGAGGCAATAATAGTAACAGTTACATACATGAGCCCGATATTTACTTTCTGAAAGAAGATACTTATGCAGGCTTGCATCCAAACTTTTTTAATCCCGATGATTTTGCTTGGGTGAAAATTCTGGAATCAAAATACGAACAGATATTAAATGAGATTGGTGGATTGATATACGGCAAAGAAGAGATGCCCGCAAATTTGAATCCCCCCTATTTATCATCGCCCGATGCGTGGCGAAATTTTTACTTTTCTAATTTCAGGTGGTATAACCACCCTAACTGCAAAAAGTATCCTGTTACCTTTTCTATACTGAATGAGATTCCGAATTTTTCGTTTGCCGGAATTACCGTTTTAGAGCCACATTCAAAAGTTTTGCCTCATATAGGAGAAACAAATGCCACTATTCGCTGCCATTTTGCTTTAAAAATTCCAGGTAATTACTTAGATTGCGGGATAGAAGTTAATGGCGAAAAACGGGGCTACGAAGAAGGTAAAGTGCTAATGTTTAGTGATGCACATTTTCATACAACGTGGAACAATACTGATGAGCGGCGGTTTGTAATTGTATTTGATGTGGTTCAAAACCAGTTTGCATACAAATCAAATTGGGTGTGTGCATCGTCATTAGCAGCACTCACGGTGAAGTATATTGATGAAAAAGTGAAAATTATTAAGCCATTGCCCAATATGCTTTTGCAGCTCATTCACAAATCTCTTGCTGTTGCTTGGTATTTTTATTTGCCAATCCAAAAACAGTTTAGACTTTTTAATTAGCTCCGAAACGGTTACTTTTTACAAAGACAACCATAACCATGCCAAATGGCTATCGGGTTATTCGTGCCAATGTCTTTGTTTCTCCCTAAATAAAAATTCCCCCTACTTTCGCATCACCTAAAATTAAAAGATATGTCCACCGGATTTTATAAAATTCCCAAAGCCCAAAACGAACCCGTTAAAAACTACGCATCCGGCAGTCCTGAACGTGAACAATTGCAAAAAACCTTAGCTGAATATCGTTCCAAGGAAGCAGATATCCCAATGTATATTGGTGGAAAGGAAGTTCGCACAGGCGAGCGGAAACGTTTAGCTCCACCTCATGACCACCATCACACTTTAGCACATTTTCACCGTGGCGGAAAAGAACATGTTGAACAGGCCATTACTGCAGCTTTAGCTGCTAAGACCAATTGGGAAAATCTTTCGTGGGAACATCGGGCTTCTATCTTTTTAAAAGCTGCCGATTTGTTGGCAGGGCCTTATCGTTGGAAGATAAACGCCGCTACTATGCTGGGGCAAAGCAAAAACGCTTACCAAGCCGAGATTGATGCTGCTTGCGAACTGATAGATTTTTTACGTTTTAATGTTGAATACGCCAGTGAGATTTACTCCATGCAGCCCATCAGCAGCCCCGGAGTTTGGAACAGAATGGAACAGCGGCCACTCGAAGGTTTTGTGTTTGCTTTAACCCCGTTTAACTTTACAGCCATTGCCGGAAATTTGCCTACATCGGCTGCCTTAATGGGCAATGTGGTGGTGTGGAAACCTGCCGATACGCAGATTTTTGCAGCAAATGTTATTATGGAAGTGTTGATTGAAGCCGGATTGCCTCCCGGTGTAATTAACCTCGTTTATGTGTCGGGTCCGGTGGCCGGAGAGGTGGTTTTTAACCATTCTGATTTCGCTGGAATTCACTTTACAGGAAGCACCGAAGTGTTTCAAAATATTTGGAAAACCATCGGCAACAACATCCATAAATATAAATCTTACCCCCGAATTGTGGGCGAAACAGGAGGTAAAGATTTTATTATTGCTCATAAAAGTGCCGAGGTTAAAAGCCTTGTTACAAGCGTATCTCGTGGAGCATTCGAATATCAGGGACAAAAATGTTCAGCTGCATCACGGGTGTATATTCCTTCCAACCTTTGGGAATTGTTTAAAGATGGACTACTCGCCGACCTAAAAAGCTTCAAAGTTGGACCAACCGAAGACTTTTCCAATTTTGTGAATGCTGTTATTGATGAAAAATCGTTCGACAAGTTGGCATCTTATATCGAACGGGCTAAAACCGACCCCGATGCGGAAATAATAGTCGGAGGCACTTACGACAAATCAAAGGGATATTTTATTCAACCCACCGTAATTGTTACCAAGAACCCGAAATACGTTACGCTATGCGAAGAACTTTTTGGTCCGGTTTTAACAATCTTTGTTTATGATGAAGATAAGTTTGAAGAAACTCTTGAATTGGTTGATACCACTTCCATTTATGCCTTAACCGGAGCTATTTTCGCTCAAGACCGTTACGCTTTAGAATTGGCAACAAAGAAACTTCGCCACTCAGCCGGAAATTTCTATATAAATGATAAATGTACCGGGGCTGTAGTTGGACAACAACCATTTGGTGGAGGTAGAGGTTCGGGAACCAACGATAAAGCCGGGTCGATGATTAACCTGCTTCGTTGGGTTTCGCCCCGCACTATTAAAGAAACACTTGTGCCACCAACTGATTACAGGTATCCGTTTTTGGGGTAGTAGAATCTATGAGTCTAATTTATAGTATTTAAAAGCACCCCGGTGAACAACAGTCTAATCCTAACAATTTCAGTAGCAACAATTCTTGCCAGTTGCGACCAACCAAACAAAAAACAAAATAGAATGGGAGAACAAAAAAACGAAACAGCAAACGACACAACTCCTAAGGTTACCGGAATTGGAGGAATTTTCTTCTTTTCTGACGATACTAAAGAAACCAAGGAATGGTACTCTAAAAATTTAGGAATTGAAACAAATGATTGGGGGGCAACTTTTGAATCCAGAAACATTAGCAAACCCGATGAAGTAAACCAACTTCAATGGAGTCCTTTTAAAAAAGGAAGTGACTATTTCGCACCTTCAACAAAGGAGTTTATGATTAACTATAGGGTTCAAAATATTGAAGGACTTGTAGCTAAACTGAAAGCAAACGGCGTAACCATACTCGATATTATGGCTACTTACGACTACGGAAAATTTATCCACATTATGGATAGTCAAGGCAATAAAATAGAGTTGTGGGAACCCATCGACAGTGAACTGAACCCAAAGGAATAGATTCTTTTTTGTTTTTAATATGCGTCCAGTTTTTGGGCTGGCATTTACCTTTGCCCTATAATTGTTTATTAATGATTCTGCACAACACAATTGATAAGGAGATTCTAAAAAGAAAACTTCACGAGGAATCCTATAAACGCCGAACACTATCGTTTTACCGCTACGTTACGCTGGAGAATTTAGACGCTCTGCGAGATGAATTGTGGTTAATGTGGAACGAATTGAATGTTTTCGGGCGGGTGTATATTGCCAAAGAAGGCGTTAATGCTCAAATAAGTGTTCCCGAACATAATTGGGATAGCTTTGTGGAAAGGCTATATACTTATCCTCCGTTTAAAGATGTTCCGTTTAAAATAGCGGTGGAGGACAATGGCAAATCTTTCTACAAGCTAATTGTTCGGATTCGGAAAAAGATTGTGGCCGATGGTTTGCCCGACGACTTTTTCGACACAAATAATGTTGGTACCCACCTTAATGCCACAGAATGGAATCAGGCAATGGATTTGCCCGACACCACCGTGGTGGATATTCGCAACCACTACGAAAGTGAAGTGGGGCATTTCAAAGGAGCTATTTTACCCGATGCCGATACGTTTAAAGCCGAAATGGAAATGGTTACCGATCTGCTCAAAGGTAAAGAAGATGAAAAAGTGTTACTCTATTGCACAGGCGGTATCCGCTGCGAAAAAGCCAGTGCTTATCTGCGACATAGCGGATTTAAAGATGTAAACCAACTTCACGGAGGAATTATTGCCTACGCCGCTGAGATTCAAGAAAAAGGCTTGGAATCAAAATTTGTGGGAAAGAATTTTGTGTTTGACGAACGCAAAGGTGAACGCATTACCGAAGATGTAATTAGCCAGTGCCACCAATGCGGAAAGCCCTGCGATAACCACACAAACTGCGAAAATAAACAGTGTCATCTCCTATTTATTCAGTGCGAAGAATGTAGTGAAAAGATGCAAGGCTGTTGCACCCCCGAATGCGTTGCAATTATTAATCTGCCCATTGAAGAACAACGCACCTTGCGAAAAGGAAACCAAAAAGACCACGCACATTCGGTTTATAAAAGCAGACTACGCCCCAATCTGAGAGAGGTTTTAAGCATGATGAAGCGATAAATTTTAAATCGTCCATCTAAATCGTAAATTGAACGACAACACTCCCCTTGCCGAACGCATGCGGCCCAATACTCTGGATGAGTATGTGGGGCAACAGCATTTAACAGGTCATGGTGCGGTGTTGCGGCGGTCCATAGAAAGTGGCATTTTGCCTTCCATGATTCTGTGGGGGCCTCCCGGCGTAGGGAAAACCACCTTAGCTCATATAATTAGCCAAAGTTTAAAGCGACCATTTTACAGTTTAAGTGCGATTAACTCCGGCGTAAAGGACATTCGCGAAGTAATAGAGAAAGCCAAAAGCGACCAGTTTTTTGGCACGAATAACCCAGTTTTGTTTATTGATGAAATTCATCGTTTCAGTAAAAGCCAGCAAGACAGCTTACTTGGTGCGGTGGAAAAGGGGGTAGTAACCCTCATAGGTGCCACCACCGAAAACCCATCCTTTGAAGTGATTTCTGCCTTGCTTAGCCGCTGTCAGGTATATGTTTTGAAGCACCTTACCGCAGACAACCTGTTGAATTTGCTGCAATCAGCAATGGAGAATGATAATTTTCTCAAAACAAAAAAAATCACCTTAACCGAAACCGAAGCCTTAATGCGACTTTCGGGCGGCGATGCACGGCGGTTGCTCAACGTGTTTGAATTAGTTGTAAAGAATTTGGGTGGCGATGAAATAGAAATTACCGATGAAAAAGTTCTGGCCGCAGTGCAACAGAATATTGCACTATACGACAAAACCGGTGAGCAGCACTACGACATTATTTCGGCATTCATAAAATCAATGCGGGGCAGCGATCCCAATGCGGCAGTGTATTATCTCGCCCGAATGATTGAAGGCGGAGAAGATCCGCTGTTTATCGCCCGCCGGATGTTGATATTAGCCTCCGAAGATATTGGAAACGCTAACCCTACGGCCTTGGTAATTGCTAACAATTGTTTTCAGGCTGTGAATGTGATTGGTTACCCCGAAGCTCGGATAATACTTAGTCAATGTGCTGTATATCTGGCCACTTCGCCCAAAAGTAATTCGGCTTATATGGCGATAAATGATGCCATTGCTTTGGTGAAGGAAACCGGAAATCTGCCCATTCCATTGCATCTGCGAAATGCCCCCACCAAGCTTATGAAAGATTTAGGCTATGGGGATAAATACGATTATGCTCACAGTCACGAGGGTAACTTTGTAAATCTGGAATTTCTGCCTGACACCATTAACGGTACTCTACTCTACACACCGGGAAACAATGCCCGTGAGCGGGAAACCCGTGAAGCTCTAAAGAAACTCTGGGGTGGGAAGTATGGCTACTGATTAACGCTATGCACAATTTTATGTTAATTGAAAATCATAACTTTAGCTTCCAAGCTATTCGTTTGTCGATTTTTGTGTTTACCTTTGCTCTCGCAAACTAAAAAAATGTTTAAAACATATTCTTTGTTTCTTGTTCTTTCCATAGTTGCTTTAGCAGGTTGTAAAAAGGACGAAATTTCTCGTACTAAGGATAATTTAACCCGTTCCTGGGCCACTTCAAAAGTAGAAATTGGCGGTGCCGATTCTACCGCATATTGGGAACACACTCACGCAAACTACAGTATTCAATTCACCAAAACCGGAACATTTGTTGAAAGTTTTACTGATGAATATGGAGATGCCGCAAGTATGAGTGGCGAATGGACTCTTTCCAGTGATGCCATCCAATTAACTTTAACAACTGCAAGCAAGAAACCGGCTAGAGTTTACAATTTGATTTTGGTTGACGACGATAATCTAAACTTTAGTCGGGTGAATTCATCCCCTAAAGAAACCTATTATTTCAAATCAAATTAAGGTATGGCTTGGATTTCAAAACTAAGTTTAGCCTGTATTTTTCTTTCAACGCTCACATTTTTTAGTTCTTGCAAAAAGAAGAGTGGTTGCCCTGATTCTTTGGCTGACAACTATATTGATGGGGCAACAAAAGATAACGGTAGTTGCACTTACAACAATTCTAAACTTTCTAAAGCGTGGCTGTTAACGCATTACGATGTGTCAGGTATTGATAGTACATTAGAATTTTTAGCTCAAAAGCCAAACTTTAGCATTTCGTTTTTCACCGAGAAAACCTATAAAGAGCTTTATAACCCGCAGCCAGGCGTGGTATTAGGCAAAAATGGAGTTTGGGAATTTGCCGAAAACTATACAATTCTTAAACTAACCGAGAAACCAAGCGAATACCTTCGGGAATTTACGGTTACTGATTTAGGCGACACAACATTATCCATTGTGCTGCCGGGTTCACTATCTAGAACCTATACTTTTAAAGCAAAGTAATAGTATGAAGGAAGCCAAAGGCTCATTAGCTTGGCTCTTACTTTTAGCATTGGGGTTTACCTGGGGTAGTTCGTTTATGCTTATGAAGCAAGGCTTGCTCCTGTTTTCAAGCGTACAAATTGCCTGCCTCCGTATATTTCTTTCGTGGTTGGTTTTATTTCCTTACGTTTTATATAACTTTAAAAGGATACCTTGGAACAGATGGTGGATGTTTCTCATTGCCGGAATGCTTGGTAATGGAATTCCTTCATTTATGTTTCCCATAGCCCAAACACATCTCGATAGTTCACTGGTGGGCATGCTTAATTCTATAATGCCTTTACTAACGCTCCTCTTTGGCGGATTGTTTTTTGGTATGATAATAAACAGCAAAAAAGTGATTGGGATAGTTTTGGGAATTATTGGAGTGATTTTACTTCTTGCCCACAAAATGAATAATTCATCCGATTTATCTTATGCGAGTTTTGTACTTATTGCCAGCACCTGCTATGCAATCAATACTAATTTTTTGAAAAAGAAAATGGGCGATATTGATGCGGTAATGCTTACTGCTGTGTCGTTTACGTTTATTGGCCCACCGGCCGGAATCCAATTACTCTCCACCGATTTTATTTCCAAAATGCACACATCGCAAGCTTGGGCTGCCTTTGGCTTGATAAGCATTTTAGCTGTTTTTGGCACCGCCTTGGCCGTTATCGTTTTTAATTATTTAGTGAAGGTGAAAAGTGCATTATTTGCAGCATCGGTAACATATATCGTTCCGGTTTTTGCAATTTTATGGGGGATAGTCTTTCAGGAAAACATAGTTCCACTGCAATATGTAGGAATGGCTGTGGTGCTTGGAGGCGTATATTTGGTGAATTCTTAATTGAATTGCCGTCCGGTTGCGTTTTCAATCAACCTTGTTGCAACAACTAAAAAAAGTTTTTGTAGATTCAAAAATAATTATTTCCTTTGAGCCATTAATCTTTTAAATCTATTAAAATGGCTGGATTAAACAAAGTAATGCTCATCGGCAACTTAGGCCGTGACCCCGAAGTTAGACATCTTGAAGGCGGAATTGCTGTTGCAAATTTCACGCTTGCAACCAATGAAACTTATCGTGATAAAAACAACGAAAAGCGTGAGCAAACCGAATGGCATAATATTGCTGCTTGGCGTGCAAATGCCGAATTTGCCGAGAAGTATATCAAAAAAGGATATACCGTTTATGTAGAAGGCAAGATACACACGCGTAACTGGGAAGATAAAGACGGAAATAAAAAGCATCAGACCGAAATAGTGGCCGATGATATTAAAATATTGGCTCGCCCTAACCATGATGGTCCTGCATCAGCAGCAGATGGTGGTGCAAAAACTGAAGGTGCTGATTTGCCTTTTTAAGTTTACGGTTTTAGCTGAACTATAGCAATAAGGGGCTGCTTCGATTTTCGGGGCTGAGTTTGTTGTGTTTAATTTTATAGCTTTGCCAAATAGCTAATAATTATCCGGCTGAAAGCATCCATCCTTAATTTTTTAACGCCGCTACTTACCCTTCGCAATACGTTTTGGGTATATATTTTAGCTGCAACAGCCGTTAGCATTCAATTGTATTTGTTGCCGGCTCATAGGCCCGATGGCTATGCCTATCCGCTAACGCACTACAACAATTATGTAATATTCAAGCAGTCGTTTCAGCATCTTATTGCTCATCAAAACCTTTATGAGTACTGGTTAAATGAGCATTGGGATTTGTTTAAATACAGTCCCAGTTTCGCTTTGATGATGGCTCCCTTTTATGCCTTACCCGATTGGTTGGGCTTATTCCTTTGGAATTTACTTAATGCCTTAGTTCTTTTCCTTGCCATAAAAAAGCTTCCAGGTTTTTCTGAATTACAGAAAGTGCTTGTCTTGCTGTTTTGCCTAATTGAACTCATTACCTCTATGCAAAACGCTCAAAGTAATGCCCTGATGGCAGGACTTCTTATCCTAGCTTTTACATCCTTTGAAAGCGGAAAACCGATTTGGGCAGTAATGCTAATCTTGATTTCCGCTTTCATCAAAATTTTTGGCCTTGCAGGATTTCTTCTCTGTTTATTCTACCCTCAGAAACCCAAGATGGTGATGTGGGGAAGTATTTTCGCTGTGTTGTTTTTCTTGTTGCCGGTTCCTGTTGTTGGGTTTCAGCAGCTAATATGGCAATATCAAAACTGGGGAGTGATGTTGGCTAACGACCATGCTGCCTCAGTGGGGCTTTCGGTGCAGGGAATACTTACTTCCTGGTTTGGACTTACGCAAACAAAAGGCATAGTATTACTTACAGGCTTAGCAGGCTTACTTATTCCTTATCTATATCTAAAGAAATATGCCATTTTCGATTTCCGACTGCTTTCCTTGGCTTCCTTGCTGGTTTGGTTAGTGATATTTAACCATAAAGCCGAATCGCCAACGTTTATTATAGCTTTGGTGGGTGTAGCTTTGTGGTACTTCTATTCTGACAGAACTGCACTTCATACTACTTTAGCTGTACTTGTTTTTGTATTCACAAGCTTGGCTGTAACCGATATTTCACCATCCTTTTTTCGGAATACCTATGTTTACGCCTATTCTATAAAAGCATTGCCCTGTATTTTGGTTTGGTGTTTATTGGTTTGGGAACTGATAACTTTAAGGAAAACCAAAATAAAATCTGATATACCATAATCTTAAAAAACAATGAAACCTGAATTTCAAGTAGCCATTATTGGAGCAGGATTTGGCGGCCTGTGTGCTGCTATCCGATTGTCGCAAAGTGGCAGAAACAATTTTGTGGTGTTTGAAAAAGCTATGGAAGTTGGCGGCACTTGGCGAGATAATACCTACCCCGGTTGTGCCTGCGATATCCCATCTCATTTATACTCCTTTTCATTTGCTCCAAATCCTAACTGGAGCCGCTCGTATTCGGGGCATCAGGAGATTTGGGACTACCTGAAAAATTGCGTTAAGCAATTTGATATTGGGTCCAAAGTGAGGTATAATGCCGAAATTGTTTCGTCTGTTTTTGATTCTGAAAAAGGTTTTTGGACATTGACCGACCAGAATGGGAACAGCACTTCAGCCCGAGTAGTTATTTCAGCCACCGGGCCGCTCAACCGTCCGAATATTCCTAAAATAAAAGGATTGGAGAATTTTAAGGGGAGGGTGTTTCACTCATCGGAATGGGATCACAGCTATGATTTGACCGGTAAACGAGTAGCAGTAATCGGAACAGGGGCAAGTGCAATTCAAATTGTGCCAAATATTGCAGGAATGGTTCAGCAATTGGATGTTTATCAGCGGTCGGCGGCGTGGGTAATGCCTCGGCGAGATAGAGCTTTTGGCGGTTTTGAGAAGTTCCTGTTAAGCTATTTTCCCGGCTATCGTTTTCTTTACCGAGAAGGTATTTATTGGGTAAATGAGTTTTTTGGTTTGCAGTTTACGGGCAACAAAACCCTGAACAAATTAGCCACTTTTGTCGGGAAAATGCAGATAAAGAAATCGGTAAAGAATCCCGAATTGGTAAAGAAACTCACCCCTGACTACACTTTTGGCTGCAAACGGGTTTTGGTTTCAGACGATTATTTCCCCACCTTTAATCGCAGCAACGTGGAGCTTATTACCAATGGGATAAAAGAAATAGGGGCTGATTATATCGAAGATGTTTCGAGAAGGCAGCGGAAAGTGGATGCTTTGGTGCTTTCAACAGGATTTGTGGCTGCCGAAGTAATGCTCGACAATAAAATTATTGGTCTCGATAAGCAAGATTTGTTGGAAAGTTGGAACAAATCGGGTGGACCGGAGGCTTTTTATGGCATGTCGGTTTCAGGCTATCCAAACTTTATGTTTTTGCTGGGGCCCAACACCGGATTAGGACACAATACGGTGGTGCATATTATGGAATCGCAAATGAATTATGTGCTTTCGTATATTGAACTGCTGGAGAAAAGTGGGGAGAATTCCTTTTTTGATTTGAAGCCCGAAGTGCAAACTCGGTTTAATAAACAACTTCAAGAAGAGCTGAAAACAACAGTTTGGGCATCGGGTTGCAAGAGTTGGTATATGACAAATGCCGGAAAGAATACTACGCTATGGTCGAAACTCACCGTTAGCTACCGCAGGGAAACTAAACGTGCTTTGAAAGAGAATTATCGGGTGCTTGGGTAGGCTTTATATATGTTATGGTTTTAAAAGAGGAAACTATGTGAAATCCTATGTTCTCTATGATGCTATGTGGTTTTTGATATTTTCGAACCACATAGCATCATAGTTCACATAGAGGTTCACATAGGAAAATGAATTCTGAAAGAGGTCTGTTATACGCTTCCCCCATTAATAATTCAGCAAGAATCGGGTTTTACACAAAAACACCAAGTCCTACTTTTGCCCCTGAAATGAACGAACAAGCCCAACTAAACTACTACCGTATTGCCGAGGCTATTGACTATATCCGGCAAAATTTCAAAAGCCAACCCAATTTAGATGAGGTAGCCGAAAAGATAAATCTTAGTCCGTTTCATTTCCAAAAACTGTTTACCGAATGGGCAGGGGTGAGTCCGAAGCAATTTCTGCAATACACCAGCATTGAATATGCTAAATCATTGCTAAAAGAAAAGCAAGCCACCCTGTTTGATGCTGCTTACGAAACCGGATTTTCGGGTACAGGCCGCCTACACGATTTGTTTGTCAATATTGAGGGAATGACACCGGGGGAATATAAAAACGGTGCCGAAAACCTTTCCATAAACTATAGCTTTTCGAGCACCCGGTTCGGAAATATACTTGTGGCATCTACCGCAAAAGGAATATGCTATATGGCCTTTTCCAACGAGGAAACCGCCGCATTATCGGATTTGAAGCAGCATTTCCCCAACGCAGATTTTACAGAAACCATTGACCCCATTCAGCAAAATGCTCTATCGATATTTACACAAGATTGGAGCAACCTGCCTCAAATAAAGCTTCATTTAAAAGGAACCGACTTTCAATTGAAAGTTTGGGAAACGCTGTTAAAAATCCCCTTAGGCGAACTATCCACTTATGGCACTATTGCCCAAAAGATTGAAAAGCCCAATGCCTCACGAGCTGTGGGGACGGCCATTGGCGATAATCCTGTAGCATTTCTCATCCCCTGCCACAGGGTAATTCAATCCACGGGCCAGTTAGGGGGCTATATGTGGGGATTAACCCGAAAAACGGCCATTATTGGGTGGGAAGCGGCACAGGTGGGGTAGGTTATGAATTGTGGATGTAATAATCGTATTTACGATTTTGGATTTACGATTCCATGCAGCGGCAAATCCATCCTGCGGCAGCTGGGCACTCCCACATTCTTGTTATGTAATTTTATTTACTATACTTGCTGCCTTAATTTTCAAACGAGTATAAGGCATGACGCTGAAAAAACTCCTCGCCTCGCTCGAAGGCGAACCCAAAGCCAAGCTTGAGGCTGCACTGGAAAAAAAGGAAGAATCCAGGCAGAAATACAAACGTATGCAATTAAACTACGGATTTGCAAAGTTGGCTGTTCGCCGCGTATTAAAGGAGATAGAAATTAATCCAGATCATCAGTATGCCAAATTGGTGAAGTCATCTATCCGTAATGTGGAGGTAAAATTCGATGTGGTTGATGTATATATTAGTAAATATAGGTATTATGATAAACATTTGACGCATAGGTTAAAGCCTTATTTATCAAAGAGCAAAATAGAATCTAAAGCACTTGCCGAAATAACAGATTTGATTAGCCGATTTGCCGGAGGTTTAAGTTCTTATGCGGGCGACGCATCGCATCATTTCCGCATTTCGCAAAAATATTTCAAAGACACATTAATCTACCTTAAATGCTTCCACAGCCAGTTAAAATTTGAAGCGATGATGGCACAACGAGCTGCCGATGAACGCAAGGGAATACTGGATGGTAGCCGGGTATTTTATTATGGCCTAATTGGGCATATTCAAGTGGATGATTGAGAATTTTCTAAGTTTAATTAAAGGATGCCGGAAGCCTTTGGGATGCAGGTGTAAAGCAAGCACCCAACAGGGGGTAAATCGGTTTCAGACCGATTTCTCAACCGCCCCCGTTGCAACCGACCATAGGGAGCTCACCCTTAGGTAAACCTACCGTGTAATCACATATTTTAATATTTCGTCCCTACGGGACTTTTAAGAATAAAGGGGATATCCTTTTTCTACCAATATAGCATCCCTAAAGGGATTTTAAAGCCCCATTGGGGCGAAATATTGGTAGAAAATAACGCCTACGGGGATATTTACTAGTCCCGTAGGGACGAGATATTGGTTTTATATCAATACAATATGGAATCCAAATGCCTTAAAAGATGTGGGTACACGGTAGGTTGCAAACGCAGCAAAGCACCCCACAAAGTGGCTCTTAGATTCCATATAAAAACAATT
Source organism: Bacteroidota bacterium (assembly GCA_947475205.1). Classification (GTDB taxonomy): domain Bacteria; phylum Bacteroidota; class Bacteroidia; order JAIBAJ01; family JAIBAJ01; genus JAIBAJ01. Next base: position 208 of record CANJNG010000035.1, on the reverse strand, counting down.
ACTAATCCAAAACCTCTTAGATACAACTGAAAAACAAATTTATCCATCTAACGTTTGAAAGATTTATGAAGTAAAAAAAAGGGGGGATTAAAAGCTCGTCTCTTTCGCCCCGCGACAAGCGTAATTAAATGCTTGAAACTTCATACTGGCAGGTCGCCCCCCCCCCCTTTTTTTTATTTCATAAATCTTATGTTATAGGCAGTGCTTT
>CANJNG010000034.1 GCA_947475205.1 Bacteroidota bacterium | reverse complement strand
GTCAGCGGTCAGCGGTCAGCGGTCAGCGGTCAGCGGTCAGCGGTCAGCTTAAATTTCTAAAAAATTACCGAGGTTCCTTTTCACGGGCTAATATTAATAGTTACAGCCCGGTAAGGTCAATTCTCAGCACTCAAAACAAGGCTTACAGTTCTGTAAGGCCAATTCTCAGCACTCAAAACAAGGCTTACAGTTCTGTAAGGCCAATTCTCAGTACTCAAAACAAGGCTTACAGTTCTGTAAGGCCAATTCTCAGTACTCAAAACAAGGCTTACAGGTCTGTAAGGCCAATTCTCAGCACTCGAAACAAGGCTTACAGGTCTGTAAGGCCAATTCTCAGCACTCAAAACAAGGCTTACAGGTCTGTAAGGCCAATTCTCAGTACTCAAAACAAGGCTTACAGGTCTGTAAGGCCAATTCTCAGCACTCAAAACATGGCTTACAGTTCTGTAAGGCCAATTCTCAGCACTCAAAACAAGGCTTACAGGCCTATAAATATATTTTCAAAACTTCATTATTACTATTTAACAACATAAAACAATGACACGCAGATTACCAAATTCAGATGCTTCCCGCAAACTTGCTACCGACAAAGCATTCGCAAATTATGCCTCGATTGTTAATCCTATTGATATAGCAATCAGTAACTACTGTGCCAACTTGCTAAACGGCACAGTAGGACCACCCCCAGTTTTGGGCTACAAAGCCCTGCTTGCTATCCAGCACAATGATCGCCAAATAGCCATTGATGCCCGTATAGCACAGCATAGTGCAATGCTGATACCAAGAAAAGATGCCCAAATTTGGCTCCGGCATTTGGTGCAATCCTTCGATATGGCCTGCGAGCGTGGCGAAGCCGGGTTCAATCAGGCCAATCGTTCTGCGTATGGTTTAGATGTGAGCAATCAACAAATTCCGCTGCTAAACACCGACGACGAACTGCTGGAATGGGGACCTAAATTCCTCAATGGCGAAGCTAACAGGGTGGCTGCCGGAGGCTCGCCCGTGCTGTTCCCCGCTTTGGCCGATGTAACCACCCGTTTCAATGCCTGGTCTGCGGCCAAAACCCTGCTGAATCAAACCGAATTTAATGCTAACGCCGCTCAAGAGGTAATATCGGGATGGAGGCCTCAGTTAAATTCATTTATCAAGCGGATGTGGGATGAGATTGAAGCATTCAATAGTCAGGACCCCGACGCAAGCAGCCGACGGGCCAAAGCCGCAGCCTGGGGTGTGAAGTATGTTACCCCCGGAGAAGTGATTATATTAGAAGGGATTGTGAACTCAAACTCGATAGGCGAAGTGGGCGAAACTCCCGACATTACGCCAACATCCGACTTGGAAATAACCCTCAAAAACAGCACTCCCGAAATCACAGGCCCCGCCCTTATCTATTATTTCTCTACCGGTCCGGGCCTTCCACCCACCGACCCTTCCAAAACCCGCACGCTAATCCCCGGCGGAACTTTGAAAATTAAATTGCACGACATCGGTTTCGATGAGGATAATGGTGTAACAACACTATTAGTGCAAAACCTCACTGCAAATGCCGGGTCATACAGCATCACGGTGGTGGTGGAGTAATTCAATTAAAAATTAATAATTAATAATTAGGGCGTGGCGGAATTAGCTACGCCCTTTTTTTTGAAAGAAAGAGAAAAACCCTACAAACGGAAACAAAAAAAAACTTTTACATGAAACAGATATTGACAATTTTAGCTTTCTCACTGACAATTAATTTTACATTTGGACAATCCCTCAAAACCTTTAATGGGCAATTTGATGATGGCCGTTTGCAAAGTGGAAACGCTACTTACACTTATTATGAAGACCCAAATACTCACAAGTATGTAAAGCAAGGTGCCTTCAGTTATACTTTTATTGGCCAGGGAGATTACGCGGGGTTTAATCAAAAAATCACTGGCAGTTTTGATAAAGGGCTGAAAACTGGAACATGGAATTATAGTATTATAATGACCGATTTTGGCAATGGAAATCCCTATGCAACAGGAACAATTACTTTAACTTCCAATTATAAGAACGGATATGCAGATGGAAATTGGAAAGAAGTAAGGGCGTATAAGAACAGAAAAAGATACTTAGTTTATGGCCAGTACAAATGGGAGCCCTTTGAAGCATTAAAAACAATGATAATAAGTATGAATTTTAAAAACGGGTATCTAGCTGGTGCAGTTAGCATCAATGATGAGATTGATAAATTTAAAGCAACAGGAAGCTATGACCAAAATAGTTTATGTATTGGAACTTGGGTAATAAACAATATGGCATGGGGCAAGAATAGTGAACTGATATACAAAGACAATACTCTATATGAATTTATCGCAAGGGGTAATAATGGCGAAGTATTGAATGGGACAACAAAATACCAATATGATTATGATAATCTTGCAAAAGTTAAAGCAATGAGTCCTAAAGAGAGGGAAGAGGCTGGAATGGCTCTTGACACAGTTTGTGGCAATAATTTATGTGCAGCGACTAATAACATCAAAGAATACTTTCCAAGACTTTTTAGTATTGAATACTTCCTTTATAAATTTATTGGTGGAGATTTATCGTTTGATGAAGGGTTCAAAGGAGGCTGTAACTTACAGGTAAGTTCAACAAATTATTCTGCTTTATCAAGTAATTATGACTTTGGAAAAGCAACGGATTTTTACAAAACAAATGATTTATTGAAAGCATACGAGCATTACAGTACAATTAATTTGAAGCAAGTAAAGCCATCTGAAAGAAAAATGGTTACCGATAAAATTTCTTTACTTGAACCGATGATTGGCGACATATTAGAGTTGTACCATTCAAATGGTGATTTTTTTTATGAATACACTAAATCTCAGTATGACAGCTTAGAACAGGATAAATCCAATTTTGCAAATAAAATTGAATTAAAAACAACTAAAGATGGCAATGATTGGACATTATATACTGATGAGAGCGGAGTGCCTCGTAGATTAAATGACAATACTGGATGGGCGAAATATAATTTCGAAAAGCCTTGGGAAAATCAAAACTGGGAAATGACGAAAGCTTGCTTTGAAAATAACAAAGGGGTATATAGTCCCATACAAATGATACTCACAGAAGAGTTTTTTAAATACAATGAGCGTTTAAAGAACGTAGAAAGAAGTGTCAAAAATTCGAGCTATAGCTTCCGTTTCGAAAATACCAACAACTCCTTTTATACTTATGACAAGAACACTTTCCTAAACTATCTTGTCACAGGGAAAAAGGAATACAATCTTGCTAAATCCCTAATTGGCTTGCATTCACAGAAAGTCCAAATAGAAAATCTAAACAAGCAAAACAAAAAGAAAATCCTATTTTCCAAATATCAACTGGTTTATCAGGACTTCAATACTTTATTGCAAAGCAATACAGTGCTTCTTTCACTTACTGACAATTTAAACAAACTGAAGTTATTTTCCGACAAAGTAATTGCATTGTATTCTCAAGAAACTAAAGACATTGAAAAACAGCTTAAAAGTGCTGAAACAGGTGAGCAAATTAAAACTTTAATCTTAGCACAATAAATTAAGAGAAATAAAAAATGAAAGAAATAACCCTCATTATTGATTCTGAAAATTCAATTACATTAGAGAATTCTGGAAATTTCCTAATTAGATTTAATTCCTTAATTGGAAGATTAAACAAAATAGAGCCGAACAAACTTGAAAAATACATTGAAAGTAGTCGTCTTGATATTAACCAAATAAATGAAATTCGAAGCCTTCTATCTGAAGTTCAAATTCCTATTAGAAACTTCCAATCACCTGAAATAAAGTCAATTTCTTACAATAGTCCTTTGGAGTTTGTCATTTATGGCGGAACAATCATTAATATTGCCATAATACTATTAGGTGGGGAAAGAAAAGGTCCATTCAAATATAAAATCAAAACAGGATTAATAGAAACAATAACAGATATATTGGAGAAAATATTAAAAGGCAAATAATCTTCTCCTTCTTTCCCCGCTCGGCGTAGCGTGCATCCGCTAAGCGATAGCCTCAGGCTACGCTTTATATCTCTGGCCTCCGGCCATCTTCATTAAACAAAAAAAAGCGTAGTTCAATCATCTACGCTTTTTTTGTTTCCACAAGTTTAATGGGGCTTCGAGGCTTGGAATACAAGCGGGTAAAATAATGAACTACCGAATGACTTCCACCACCTTTTCAAAAACAGTTTTCATTCCTTCGGCGGTAAGGCTACTTAATTTGCCAGCACTAATGAAGTTTCGATGGCAAACAATCTATGGCATCGCACAAAACTTGCCTTGGGCATAGTTTGAGATAGAAAATTGGGTTGCAATTCCACGGCAATTTCGGGTAGTTTTCCTTTTGAAGTAGAAATCATCATTACTACAATGTCATTAGTAGCTTCAATGGTTTCGGAAGATAAAACTACGGCAGGTCTCAGTTTAGAATCGCTTCCATCAGTAAATGGAAAATCTAATGCCACTATATCGCCTCTGCGGTATTTCATTTATAGTTTTAGTCGTTTAGCAATAAACTCGTCCCAATGGTCGTTTTCAGGAGCAAGCCATTCCTTTTCCATCGTTTTAAACGAAGCTCTCAGAAAGTCGCGTTTGGCTGCCCGGTCTTCCGCCTCATCGGCATCTTCACTGCTTTCAGCATTGCTTATCCCAATGCCCATTTCTTTGGCCACAAGCAGCAAAACATTTAATTGGTCTGTGTCCCTTATTTCTAAATCCAAATGTGCTTTCATACCACAAAGCTAACTCATATCACAAAACTAAAAGCGAAAAACTTTCGATAACTATTAATAAAATCGCTCTGGCCTCCGGCCATCTTCATAAAACAAAAAAGCCTAGTTGATGAAATTAGCCTTTTTTTGTACCGTGCCTATCCAGCAGTTAAATATATTCTAATTTCGCCCAATGGCATTAAAAACAGAACAAATCAATGGGGTGCTGAAAATCACACTCAACCGCCCCGACGTATTAAATAGCATAAACCGCGAAACCGCTTTCGCACTGCAGGCCGCTTTAGACCAAGCCGCTTCCGATAAAACCATTCGTGCCGTTTATCTAACGGGCGAAGGTCGCGGCTTTTGTGCCGGGCAGGATTTGGCCGAAGCCACTCACCCATCAGCTAAAATCGAGGTCTTTGTGCGGGAACATTACAATCCCATTATCTTAAAAATTCGGGCCTTGGAAAAACCCGTTATTGCTGCCGTAAATGGCGTAGCGGCCGGAGCAGGAGCAAATCTTGCCTTTTGCTGCGACATAGTTTTTGCAGCACGGTCAGCCACATTCATTCAAAGCTTTGTAAACATCGGCCTCATTCCCGACAGCGGCGGCACCTTCTTTCTTCCCCGGATTATAGGCATCCAAAAAGCTACAGCATTAATGTTTACCGGCGAAAAAGTACCATCTGAAGAAGCCGAACGTCTGGGCTTAATCTATAAAGTTTCCGATGACGATAAATTGGAAGAAGAAGCCTTTAAACTAGCCGCAAAACTGGCTCAAATGCCCACCGCCGGAATTGGCTATACCAAACGTTTGCTAAATGCTTCCTTCACCAACAACCTTAGCCAACAATTGGATATGGAAGAGCAAATGCAACTCCTGGCCGGAAACACTGCCGATAACGCCGAGGGAATCAGGGCCTTTTTAGAAAAAAGAAAACCCGTTTTTAAAGGTGAGTAAACTAATAGTCGGGGTAATAGGCAGCGGGGCTATGGGAGCCGGCATTGCACAAGTGGCCGCCCAAAACGGACATCGAACCTTTATTTATGATTCTAATCCCGACCAACTCCACAAAGCGAAAGCAGGACTTAGAAAGGGTTTAGATAAATTGGTGGATAAGGGCAAAATTTCTTCCTTGCAAAGAGAGGAAATTACAGCCAATATGCTCTTTGCGGATAAGCTTGAAACCCTCTCCGGCTGCGGTTTGGTGATAGAAGCAATTGTTGAGATTAAGGACGTAAAACGAAAACTTTTCACGGCTCTCGAAGCTATTGTTTCTGCCGATTGCATTATAGCCTCCAACACTTCTTCACTTTCAATTGCATCGCTTGCATCCGCAATTAAATCTCCAGAACGTTTCATTGGTATCCATTTCTTCAATCCGGCCACCATTATGCCCTTGGTGGAAATAATTCCCGGATTGGCCACTAATCCAGGCCTTGTTGAAACCTCCCAAAAACTTATTTCCTCTTGGGGAAAAAGTGTAGTGATTGCCAAAGACACTCCGGGTTTCATCGTAAACCGGGTAGCTCGCAGTTTTTATGGCGAATCCATCCGCATTGCCGAAGAGCAGATTGCCGATTATGCCACCATAGATTGGGCCATGAAAACCATTGGCGGCTTTAAAATGGGACCGTTTGAACTGATGGATTTTATTGGAAACGATATAAACTTCCAAGTAACAAATAGCGTTTGGACCCAGTTCTTTTTCGAGTCCCGGTTTAAACCCAGCATCACCCAGCAACGCCTTTTTGAGGCAGGATATTTCGGCGTAAAGGCCGGAAAGGGGTATTATAGTTATGCGGAAGGACAAACCAAACCACTTCCTACTGAAAATGCTGAATTAGGCAAAACTATCTTTAACCGGGTAATTGCTATGCTCATAAACGAAGCTGTCGATACACTTTATTTGGGTATTGCTAGCAAAGAAGACATAGACACCGCCATGCAAAAAGGGGTAAATTACCCAAAGGGCTTATTAAAATGGGCCGATGAACTGGGGGTTCAGCATATTCTAAACACATTGAATAAACTTTTTGAAGATTACGGCGAAGATCGCTATCGTCCCTGCATTTTGCTTAAGCAAATGGCGAGGCAAGAGCGTAAATTCTACTCCTAAGACCTTGTTTTTAATGAGAATAAATATGGCGTTTAGGAAAATTTCAAATAAATTTAGCACAGATATGAATAATGCTATCTTTGCACCCGCAAAATAAAAACGGGAATATATTTTGCTTGAGTTTTTAAAACCCAAAACACACCAAGTTCGGGGTGTAGCGTAGCCCGGTATCGCGTCTGCTTTGGGAGCAGGAGGTCGCAGGTTCGAATCCTGCCACCCCGACAAAAAAAAGGAAACGGGGAGCAGCAATGTTCCCCGTTTTTTGCTAAACGTTGTTTGAAGTGTTGAATTAATTATGGTCCCGTAGCTCAGGGGATAGAGCAACTGCCTTCTAAGCAGTCGGTCGCACGTTCGATTCGTGCCGGGATCACTAAACAAAGTATAGTTATATGTGCTTTGTTCCTGAAGCAATTATTCTTGCTTTTAGCAGCGTGAATTAGTTTCAGGGCATACACCAACAGGAAGCTCTCACTTATTGAGAATATTGTGATAACGATATTCTCCACTTTATCCAAACCTTTATCAATAAAGATTCCCAGAGGGGACTTTGTTGGCTTTGATGATAGGCTTTGGTACAGTCGTCGAGGATGGTGCTTTCGGAGAGTTTTTCTTTCCCCGTTAGGGTATCAATGAACTTGTTGGGATAAATCAAACGGGTGGTGAAGCCTAATACATTTCCCAATAAAGCAAGTTATTTGATAGATTGCTCATACAAATCAAATTACTTCCGCTACGGATTCCAACCTGTTCTTTCGAGAACCTTTAAAAAGAATGGTGCTGTTTTGTGGTTTATTCTCTTTAAAGTAATCGGCCAGTAGCGATGCATTTTCCCAAAAATGAAAGGTGCCGTTTTTTAAAGAATAGAATTGATTTCCCACAAAATGAACATAGGTAAATCCCAGACTTTGTACCAACGCAAGTATATGCCGGTGTTCAGTATCTGAAAAACTACCCAACTCCATCATTTCGCCAAGCACAAGGGTTTTATTGGGAAAATCCTGCTGGTAGAAGTTTCGGATGCTGGCTTCCATACTCGTAGGATTGGCATTGTAGGCATCGAGAATTAAAGTATTTGTTCCCTTTTTAACAAACTGTGCTCGGTTATTGTCGGGTGTGTAGGCGGCTATTCCGGCAGCAATTTCCTGAGGTGATAGCCCAAAATGGTTTCCAACAGCAACGGCACTCATAATATTGGAGAAGTTGTAATCTCCAGTGAGGTTGCTTTCGGCTGTGTGCCACTGAGGTGAATAGCTGCTTCTCCATTTAATGCTTAAAAACGGTTCAGAAGCAGTAATTTCTCCAATATAATTTGACTGTTCCGATTCTCCATAAGTTACAATTCTGTCGATTCCGGCTAAGACGGTTTTTAGCATATCATTTGAACTATCCACAAACACGCCCCCCTTATTGTTCCTTATAAAATCAAAAAGTTCGCCTTTGGTTTTGACAACGCCATCTATTCCGCCCATGCCTTCGAGGTGAGCCTTCCCAATGCTGGTTATAAGACCGAAATCGGGCTCGGCAATGTCCGCTAATTCTTTAATGTCGCCGGGTTTGCTGGCCCCCATTTCAATAATGGCGATTTGATGTTTCGGTGTTAGTCCTAATAGCGTTAATGGCACACCAATCTGGTTATTCAGATTTCCGATGGTGGCATACGTTTCGAGTTTTTGAGAAAGTACACTGCGAAGCAATTCCTTAGTAGTGGTTTTACCGTTTGAGCCTGTTACGCCGATAATGGGTGTTTTCAATGCCCGGCGATGCTCTGTGGCTAGGTTTTGAAGGGCTGTTAAAACATCTTCCACTACTATATAATTATCGCCCTTGGCAAATTCGGGTTCATCAATAACGGCATAACTACATCCTTGTTCAATGGCTTTGGCAGCAAAGGCATTGCCGTTGAAATTATCGCCTTTAAGGGCAAAGAAGATGGAGCCGGGAGTTATTTTACGGGTATCGGTGCAAACGCCTATGGAGGCGAGGAAGAGGGTATATATATGGGATGAATTCATTAAATCTTACTTTGTTAATGTATTCTCATACTCCAGTCGATGTAAAATTGAGCGGCCAAGCGTAATTTCATCAGCATATTCCAGTTCACCACCAATGGCAACTCCTCGTGCAATTGTGGTAATTTTGAGTCCGGGGCGGCGGAGTTTTTTGTAAAGATAAAAGTTTGTCGTATCACCTTCAATAGTTGTGCGTAAAGCCATTATTAATTCAGAGAAGCCCTCTTCTTGCACACGTTGCATTAAATGTTGTGCAGTGATGTCAGACGGGCCAATACCGTCAATTGGAGAAATTACTCCACCTAAAAGGTGATACAAACCGGTAAATTGTTCAGTGCTTTCTATGGCCAACATATCCCGAATATCTTCCACCACCATCAGCGTTTTCCTATCACGGCGGGGCGATGCACATATACTACAAATGTCTGTTTCGGTTATATTGTGGCAGAGTTTGCATTCTCGTGTCTCTTCCTTTAGTTTCAATAAAGAATGAGCAAAGGCCGAAAGCTCACTACGGTCTTTTTTGAGCAAATGAACGACAAAGCGAAAAGCTGTTTTTCGGCCAACTCCTGGTAATTTGGCAAATTCATCAACAGCTTGCTCTACAATTTTAGAGGAGAAATTCACAAAGGCGAAATTAGTTGAGTTTATTTAGTTCGGTGCAATAATTCCCCAAAAATCTAATACAAATAATAAAACTATCTTAAACAAGAAAGCCCCGATGTCGGGGCTTTCTTGTTTATTTGAAACAAATATTATTGTTGAGGCGAACCTACACGAGCCATTGCACAACGGAAACCGATAAAATCTGTTTCTTGTGTTTCCTCTAAGAAGCGGCGTGTGCCGGGAACCATCCAATATGCCCGGTCTTTCCATGAACCACCTTTGTAAACCCGTGCTTTGTCATTAACTAGTGATGTAATGCCAAAATCATACATTAATTTATCTTTACGAGCCGGGTCTTTGGCCTCTTCATTTCCATACTCAATAGAACTTTCTAAATCTCCATCCAAGAAGTTAATGTTATCAGATTTACGATAGTTGCGGCGATCAACGTTTTCTTCTTCGGTTACTTCACGCAAAATTACGCGACCCAAACTATCCTTTTCTGCAATTTCACCTTCTTCACCTCTAAGTTGAGTTTGATATTTGTTACCACGGAACGAACGGAAGTCAGTGTTATCTTCCATAGAAAGTGGACGATACACATCCATTACCCATTCAGCTACGTTACCTGCCATACAGTATAAACCGTAGTCGTTAGGCCAGTAGTCATAAACAGGAGCAGTGATATCGGCATGGTCATTTAAAGCTCCAGCAGTACCCATATTATCACCACGTCCACGTTTAAAGTTAGCACGCATTTCGCCAATAAATTTTTCATCACTGTTACGAATAGTATGACCATTCCAAGGATACAGACGGCGTTCAGTTACCCGTTCAAAAACTGTATTTCCTATCAAACCAAGGGCAGCAAATTCCCATTCAGATTCTGTGGGAAGGCGATAGCGGGGTAAAAATATACCATCTTCAACCTTCACTTTACGGGTGTCTTTGTTTGGATCTAAATCCACTAAGTCAGTTTTTACCAAACCTTCATACTGTCCGGCCAAATAGGAATCGGTGTTAAAGTTGTCCTCGTTTACTTGGTTTGAGTTCACCCTCAAAATCCCTTCACGTATTAAGATACTTTCGTTTACACGGTCGGTTCTCCAAGCACAAAAGTCGTTGGCTTTCAACCAATCAATACCCACAACTGGATAATCTTTGTAAGCCGGATGACGGAAATACAACTCAATCAAAGGTTCGTTATACGATAATTTATCTCTCCAAACCAAGGTATCGGGCAAAGCACGTTTGTAAACCTCGGGATAATCTGCACCGAATACACGGGTAATCCAGTATAAATATTCGCGATAATCCTCATTACGCACTTCACATTCGTCCATGTAAAAAGATGAAACAGTTACACGGCGTGGGATATTATCCCAATCGTAGCGGACATCTTGCTCAACACGTCCCATTGTAAAAGTACCACCTTCAATAAATACTAATCCTGGCCCAGTTTCTTGGTTGCCATATTCTGGTGACTCAAAACCACCATTTTTACTGTCGTTGTATGCCCATCCGGTTGTAGGCGATTTTTGTTTGCTACACGCAGACAAACCTACTACAGATGCTATAGCCACATATTTGGCTGTTGATTTTACAATGCTGTTCATTGTTTTTGTTTTTAGAATTAAGATATTTAACTAAAAAGAGGGGCAACTAATTGCACGGAATTTTTTCTTTTTGGGGCGGCACTCAAATTGGAGTTGGAAAGACAACTCGTGAGAACCGGCTGTTTGATTGCTAAGCTTAGATACAGTTACATCATAACTGTATCCAAATTTCCAAGTTGGCATCGAAAGTCCTATCAAAGCTATGAATGAATCTGCGTTATAAAAGTTTTGTCTGAACCATAATCCACCTACAAAAGGCCCCCTTGAAACGTAGAAACCATAATTAAGTTGCTGAAAATTTTGTTGTTGCTGATAAAGTATGTTTGGAGAGAAGGAACCGTAGTCTTTTCTTCGGCGATCGAAAAGGATGCTAACACCTCCGTGAGCCGTTATTTTCATTGGCAATTTGGCTGTGCTGATAAAGCCTTCACGGGGTTGAGTAATGTGATGGGCAGCGAATCCAACAAAAATGCGTTCGCTATACGCTACTAAACCAGCAGCAAAGTCGGGAAAACTGCGGGTTGGGCCAAAACGTTGCTCTTTTGTTTCATAAATAAAACCATAACGTGGGTCAATTTGGTCGCCAAAAGTTAGTTTAGAGAAATCAATTCTTTTTTGTGTGAAACCTGCTTGTAAGGCTGCATTTACCGAAAATTTACGCGTAATATCTAAACGATATGAATACATTAAATTTGCGGAAATGGTATTTAATGTTCCTTCACCTGCTCTGTCGTTCATCACTTGAATACCCAAACCACCATGCATTCCATCAACATACTGATCATACGAAGCATTATAGGTTACAAAAGTACCTGAAATTGCAGGCCACTGATTACGGTAATTCATAATCAATCTGGGGCATCGAGCAGCTCCTGCAAAAGCCGGGTTCAGGTATAAAGGATTGGCGTAGAACTGAGTAAATTGTGGATCTTGAGCTATAACATCAGAAATGGCAATACTAAAAATTGCCAAAAGAATAAGTATGTTTTTCTTCATATTTACTATGATAGTTTCAGGGTATGAATCCGCAATATTAGTAATTTTTATTGACATAAATGAAAACTATTTTTTGATTGTGTTTTTAATAAATACGCAGAATTGAAAAATTTATTGTGCTGACTGCAAAATATTTTTTGAATTTTGAAAGAATGGGTCTTCTTTCAGCAGAATTTTCTCAATCATAGCGTAAATATTTTGCTTCAAATTGGGAATATCTTCATCGGTTAATCCAATTACATCAACTGGAGGTAGATATTTTACCCGAATTGTCCCCGGCCCCTGGATAATATTCAAAGGGTAAGGCATCAGCATTCGTACATTTAAGATTACAAAGGGGAGTATTGGAGTTTGCGTTTCGATTGCAATCCGAAAAGCACCATCTTTAAATTCGCCTAATGGCTTGGAAGTTTTGTTTCGAGTTCCTTCGGGCATAATTAATATAGAGTAACCCAAAGCTAATTCTACTTTTACTTCTTCAATGCTTTTGCGACGGCTTTCGGGATTGTTTCTGTCCACATGAATGCAACCGGTTTTGAACAAAAAACCCATTACAGGCACATCTTGTAGTTCCTTTTTAGCTAATGCTTTGAATGGGATTGGAACACTGGATGCCATCGCAAAAATATCAAGCGATGATGAATGGTTTCCCACCATTATATAATCTTTTCGTAAATTAAAATATTCACTGCCTTCTACCTCGAGTTTCATTCGGGTGAGTTTCATCCAAGTATTGCTCCACCATTGATACAACTCAAAAAGCTCAAAAAAAGCACGTTTACCCTTCTGCCAATATTTAAAAACTGCATAGAAATAGCACGTTAGAACAAAAAGAATAAACAGAAACAGTGCCCAAGCAGTATAAAGAAGCCGAAGGATTTTTTTCAGTGTATTCATTCTTTGACAAATGTAATATTTCTTATGCCTAAAGAAATAATTGCTTAAATTTAAGAAGGCGACATTCCCATTATCTCTAAATCACAATTCTATAAAGTACAGATTAGCCCTGATAGATTTTGTTATGAATAAATTTTGTGTTATAATCAGATTCTCAAAATAAACAAAAAGTAATAGCACTTTGTAAAACCAAATATAAATCCTTTATAAATATCAATTTAAAATACTAGGAAATCATATGATTACCTCAACAAACTCACCCTACCTTTATAGTATTTCGGACGACCGTTATACAATGTTAGGGTAATATTATAGGTGTAAATATCCTGTTTCACATCTTCGCCGGTGCCATCAAGTTTGCCGTTCCAGCCTTTTTCAATGTCTTTAGTTCGATACACTTCCTCGCCCCAGCGGCTATTTATCCGCATTTCATATTCAATAAAGCCGGTACCTCGGGGGGAAAATGTTTCATTCACATAATCTTGGTTCACACTAAACGCATTGGGAACATAGAATGCAAACATGGGTTCGATATAAACATTGCCAACAGTGGTATCGATGCAGCCGAATTCCGAAACAGCTTCCATATAAATGTAATTTACACCTGTATCGGGAACATTAATTACCGGATTTTGGCCTGTGTAAACTGAATCCACGAAGCTCCAATTATAGGTTGATGCACCCACCGAATTATTCACCATATATATTTGGGTATTGAATTGGTCTGTAATTGCCGGGTCGGGGGTGAAGATTGCTGTAGGATTGGGATGAATGGTTACAAAGTTGGAATCAATAAGTGTATCGGCACAGCCAAAAGCTGAAGTTGCGGTCAGCATCAAATCATAACTTCCAGCAATTTCAAAGGGGAAAGACGGACTTGGTTCATTACTGGTATAACCACCCAAATTCCATAGGTAATTAATATTTTCTTGAGGGGCAATGGTACTGGTATTGCGGAATGTAACCGTATGGGGCGAACAACTATCCAGCGTGTTGTGCTCGAAACTAATTGATGGATACGGATTAACTGTAATGGTAACCGATTCGGATTCTGGAGGTGTTCCGCAAGCATCGGTGAGGGTTACAGTATAGGTGGTAGTGGCAGCCGTAAGAACTGAATGAGGCCCCACGGTTGCCAGTAAACCATTATCCCAATTGAAAGTAAGATTTCCATCACCGCCACTGCCTGCTGCACCAATTGTGGCATAAGCCCCTACACAAAACGAAGTGTCGCCATAAGCATTAAGCGTAAGTGGAGGATTAACGGTTACGGTCAGTGTTTGTGAGGTGGAATTGCAAGTGCCGTCGGTTGCGGAAACCACATAAGAAGTTGTGGTTACAGGTGACACATTTTGCGATGCACCCACAAAGGCATTATCCCAATTAAAAGTGAGGGTAGGTTGCCCAACATCGGGAATAGCGGATAAGGGAGTCGTTTGTCCGATACAAATAGTAGTAGTTCCGGTGGTGGTAAAGGTTATTAAAGCTGGTTCGGTAATGGTTACAGATTGGGTAATAAAGCAGCCATTGGCATCTGTAATAAGTACGTTAGGTGTCCCGGCAACTAGTGCAGTAGCGGTTTGAGTTATTTCCCCATTATCCCATAAAAAAGAAAACGGTGCAGTGCCGCCGCCGGGAGTAGCTGTGGCACTTCCATCTGAAAGGCCGAAACAGCTCACATTATTCACTATGGCAACTGTAGCTGTTAAGACAACAGGCTCAACAATATTTACCGATGCAGGAGTTGCCGTAACGCAAGCATTAGCATCCGTAACCGTAACCGTGTTTGCCCCGGGAAGCAATGCCGACGCATTCTGCGTAGTTTCAGCATTGCTCCATAGATAAGAATAGGGTGGAGTCCCGCCAAGTGGAGTTGAAGTGGCTTGGCCATCATTTGCTCCAAAGCAAGTAATATCACTAACCCAAGTGGCTGAAAATGTTAAAACTGCAGGTTCAATAATGGTAAAATCAAACGTTTGGGTGCAGAGATTATTGTCGGTAACGGTGAGGGTTTGAAGGCCGGGGCTAAGTGCTGTTGCCGCACTCGTTGTTTGAGCGTTTGGCCATAAATACGTGTAAGGCGATGTGCCACCAATAACATTCACCGAAGCCGTTCCATCGTTGGCTCCAAAACAGGTTATATCGGTTTGTGATAATAACGAAACCTGAATAATGGTTGGTTCGGTGATGGTGAAGGTTGGGGAAATCTGGGTGCAACCGTTTTGGTCAATGATTCCGGCATAATGCCCCGTTCCGGCGGCAAGGCTAACTGCAGTCTGAAGGCTTTCATTATTATCCCAAATAAAATTATAGGGCGTTGTTCCACCTATTCCGTTGGCTGTTGCTGAACCATCCGTTAATCCATTACACGAAATATTGGTGATGGATGAAACCGAAACCGACATCGCGGGCGGCTGAGTCATGTTTCCGGTAGCGATAACGGGGCATCCTTTGCTATCGGTAACCGTAACCGAAATTACTCCGGCCGGGAGTTGAACTGCACTTTGAATGGTCTCATTGCTGCTCCATAAATAGCTATAAGGTGCTGTTCCGCCTAAAGGATTTGCCGTAGCTTGTCCATTACTTGCCCCAAAGCATCGGGCGGGATTATCCACAGTAACGGTGGCTGAAATAGCCGTAGGTTCCGAAATAGTAACGGTGGTATTGGCGGTGCAGCCATTGGCATCGGCCACAAAAACCGTTGCAACACCTGCCGGAAGATTAGTCGGAATTGCCCCACTAAAAGAATTATTCCAAGCATAGGTGAAACCACCAACTCCGCCCACCGGGCTGACTGTGGCCGAACCGTCGGAGCCGCCATTGCAACTCACATCATTATTTAAAGAAGCAGTAACAGTTACTACGGGAGGTTGGGTTACGTTGTAAGTTGCTGTAGCCGTGCATCCATTGGCATCGGTGATATTTACCGTTCCATTTCCATTGGGCAAAGCCGTGTTGGTAAGCGTTGTGTTTCCATTTGGCCAAGTATTGGTGTAGGGAGATGTACCTCCGGTGATGGTTAAAGTGGCTTCTCCGTCGGCAGAGCCAAAACATTGAGCGTTTTGCGTAACCACAATACTTCCGCTGAGGGCTGGCGGTTCTAAAATAGTGATAGCAGGCGGCGAGGCAATGCAATTGTTAGCATCCTGAACAATAACGGTGCGACTTCCGGGTTGCAGACCAACGGCGATAGCAGTAGTTTCTAAATTATTCCATTGATAGGTAAATGGCGAAGTGCCGCCTGTTGGGGTAACCGTAGCTCGTCCGTCATTGGCACCAAAGCAAGAAATATTCTGAACGCCCGAAATAGCCGCTGTAAAAGTTGGCGGTTGCGTAATGGTAATATTGGCCGTTTGAGTGCATCCGGCGGGGTCGGAAACGGTAACCGAATAGTTCCCGGCAGGAAGTCCAGTTAAGGAAGTGCCATTATATGTATTTGGAGTCCAAGCAATGGTGTAAGGCGGTGGACTACCTCCGGCAATGGTTAGGTTGATTGTTCCATCGTTTGCACCAAAACAGCCCACATCGGTTTTGACGGGCGTAATCACAATGGGGCCGGGGTCGCTGATGGTAACGGTGGCAGTGCGAAGACAGCCGTTTGCACTGCGACCCGTAACGGTGTAAATTCCGGCAGCGAGACCCGTAAAAATAGGGTTTGCCTGAAAGCTAACCCCATCTATGGAATAGTCATAAGGCGATATTCCCCCGGTTGTGGAAATTGTTATAGAGCCTCCTCCAACCCCACAAGCCACATCGGTATAGTTTGTATTGATGGCAAACAAGGCAGTGGTGAGCGGGCAACTGGGATTAATAACCATGGCCACAGCCCCTACAGGAGTGCCGTTAAAGGCAGCATTGCCCTGAACATTATTATAACCCAATTCAAAATCGTAATAGGCCAACAAACCTGCTTGAAGTCCGGGCGTGGGCAACACATCCATATTGGCTTCAATTTGAGCTTGGGTGCGAACCACATTCCAAATACGCACTTCATCAATATACCCATAAAACTGTTCCATCATGCTGACTGACTGATTGCCAATGCAAGTTTGGAAATTGTTTTGGGTTAAATTTCCTGTCCAAGGTTTCGATGTCGTTTCACAACCGTTTACAAAATAGCGTAAAGTAGCTCCATCATAAGTGGCGGCAATATGGTAGCATTGGTTGGGCGATACCGGAATGGGGCTAGCCAAAGTGGTGAAACCCGAGCTGGTATTTAATTCAATAGACCCCATCCGAAGCAGATAATTGGCGTTTGCAGGGGCTGTATGCTTTGATATTACATTCACCGAAGCCCCACTAACGCTGAAAACCTTTGCCTCGAGGGTCATCTGCGTTCCGGCCACATCTATATCGCCGCAATTTAATGCCTGACCCGCTGCCGTTAGCCTTAAGCTGTTTTGTGCAAAACTGTTTTGCCCTAAAAAAAGAAAGGAAAAAGCGGTAAGAAATCCAACAAACTTAAACAGCACCCGAAAATGACAAGGAAATGGAATCGAATTGCTGATAAAACTCATTTGTTGTCTGTTTGACACTTGCTTTTAGTAAAAGTTTGATAAACCAACATGATGCTACAAAAGTATGGGAAATTTTGGATTGAAGGGGAAGTTCAAATTACTCGGCTGTGTGACTGCTTATACTATTTTTATACCTGAAATTTGTTATAAACCCTGATTAAACCTTTGCCCTAATATTCTATCTTTGACGTTAATATGAAAAAACTCTTCCTTCTTGCCTTGTCTGTTATTTCAATTGGCTCAAATGCTCAATCCTTATATTTCCCACCTACCACCGGAACAGTGTGGGATACCCTTTCACCATCATCCTTGGGTTGGTGTCAGCCACGGATAGATTCGCTGTATAATTATCTTGAAGCCCGACACAGCAAGGGTTTTATGATTTTGAAAGATGGAAAAATTGTACTTGAGCGGTACTTTGGTACGTTCACTACCGATTCGGTTCATTATTGGGCTTCGGCTGGGAAAAGTTTAACGGCTATGAATGTGGGAATTGCTCAACAAGAAGGACTGCTGAATATAAATAGCACTGCTTCTACTTATCTTGGTAATGGTTGGACAGTAGCACCCGTCAACAAAGAAAATTTGATTACAGTAAAGCACCTTCTCACAATGACCAGTGGCCTTGATGATGCTGTTTCCGCTCCCTGCACCAATGAAGACACGTCCACAGCTTGCCTGCAATATCTCGCAGATGCGGGTACACGTTGGGCATACCACACTGGAGCTTATCGGAAATTGCAAAAAGTGGTGTCAAACGTCAGTGGAACAGGCTATACAGCATTTACCAATAACCGAATCGGAACACACATCGGGATGAGTGGGGCGTGGTTTAATGGCGTATATTTTAGTAAAATGCGAGGAATGGCTCGTTACGGTTTATTGGCTTTAAATAAAGGTGTTTGGGATACAGATACCATTCTGAATGACACGGAATATTTCGCAGCAATGACTCAAACCTCACAAAACTTCAATTTATCGAACGGTTATTTGTGGTGGCTGAATGGTCAGGCATCGGTTATGGTTCCCGGCCTGCAAACAGTTATTCATCAACAGCTTTTCCCCGATGCACCAGCCGATTTATTTGCCGCTTTGGGCAAAAATGACCAGAAAATATATGTAGTTCCAAGCAAGAATATGGTAGTGGTTAGATTTGGTGATGCAGCCTACACCTCCCAACTCGCTTTCTCCGATTTCGATAACGAACTATGGTTATACATTGATAGCTTGGATTATGGTTGCGACCCAACGGCTGCAATAGAGAGGGAAGATAAAACTACTTTCCGTGTTTATCCTAATCCGGCTCAAAACACTTTAACTTTATCAGGAATAGATGATGCTTCGCAGAAGGTTGAATTAGCTATTTACAATCAAGTGGGACAATTGCTTAAAACATCAGAAAATATATCTACGCTTGATATTTCAGGCTTAGATGCCGGACTCTACTTTATAAAGATTAAGCAAAACGGGAGGGTTCATTTGAGAAGTTGGGGGAAAGAGTGAAGGTTTAAAATCATTACAAATTCGCAACAATTATTTTTTGTTTGTTTAACATTTATCGAAAACAGAAACCCTATATTTGCAATCACAGTAAACACAGTTTCCATCAAGATATTATGCACAAAAAATTACTTCTGCTTTCCGTTTTTCTAATAGCCGGCTGGGGACTTTTTATGTCGCCTGTGCTTAGTGTAAACGAACAAAATGAGTTTCAAGAAGACTTAAAAATTCTTACTTGGAACATATATATGCGTCCCCGTTATCTGTTTAAGGACGGACAACTCGACAGAGCTAAAGCCATAGTAGAGCAGTTGAAAGACAAAACATATGACGTAATTGTGTTTCAGGAAGCCATTGATAAAAAGGCTCGTAAAATAATTTGGGATGGACTAAAAGAGTTTTTTCCTTTTCAGTCTGAACCGGGAAGCGGGGCTTTTTTGAAAACCAACGGCGGGGTTTGGATTCTAAGCAAACACACTATTAAAAAGCAAAAACATATAATTTTTAGAGGATGTGTGGGTACTGATTGTTTCTGTAAAAAGGGGGCTACCTTAGTTGAAGTAACTAAAAACGACAAGGATTTTCAAATAATTGGCACACATCTTCAAGCCGAAGTGGGTAACAAAAAATTTAAAGAAATCCGTCGTAATCAATATAATGAGATAAACGATTTTTTGCTGAAACCTAATGTAGAAAACGGTGTACCTCAATTTGTGGTTGGAGATTTGAACACACCCGACAACGTTTCGGAAGAATATAAAACAATGCTTGCCGATTTAGAAAGTGAGGATGCAGAACGTAACAGCGGGGAATGGGAAGACCAAGCTTCGTGGGGTGCGTGGAATAATGATATGTTTAACGAGTGCGATGACCGCAAACCCGAAGTATTAGATTACATTCTTTTTAAATCAAACGGTAAAACGGCTGCCCGTTTCAAAAAATCTATTCGGAAGTTTCGCCAAATATGGAACGGCAGAAACCACGACCTAAGCGACCACTATGCTATTGAGGCAGTGGTAAAATGGTAGAACTCCTATAGTTATTTAGCAAGCAACAGCAAGACCAAATGTCTGTAAAGTAGGAGTATTGCTAGATTGTGTATTAATTACAGACTAAAGATATTAGGCTATGAAACTACCCTTTCTCCGTTCTTGCTTTTCCAAATTCAAGAATCCTGTCAATAAAATTATAGGGCTTGTAGCCATTGATAGCCGCTTGGTGAAAAATACAGGTGGCGGGAGTCATTCCGGGTAGTGAATTTACTTCGATGAAGATCACCTCAGCACTGTTGTTCTCAAATATCCTTACAAAAGCATCAATACGGCAATAGCCTTGCACATTTAGCAATCGGGCAGCTTTTTCTAATTCTCCTTTTACAAAATCGCTTACCTTTTGACGGTCTTCTGCCGATGATTGATAACGAGCCGGAGTGATATTTTGACCTTGCCCTGCAAGAAACTTTTCTTCGAGCGACAACACCTCGCCTTCGCTTAATGCTTCCGAGGCTTCAAACAATTCATACACTATCTCCGCCTTTTCATTGAAATGTGTGAGCAATCCTCCGGTAACTTCCAGAAAATGAGCAGCCCCGTTTCGGGCTATAAGTTCTTCAACCAAAAATACTTCCTTTTTCGGGAACTCTTCTTTGGGCTTGATGTTTAAAGTTTTGGTTGAAGCTAAATCTAATTCCTCTTCTTCTCTGAAAATCAAAAGAGCAAAGGCTTCTAATTCTTCCCGTTTTTTAATTTTCCGAACGGCTGAACTACATCCATCGTCCACCGGTTTTGCTATGAATGGATAACTAATAACTGAAAGGATATTGGCAATGGCAGCATCTTTATTCGTTTGCCAATCTTGTTTGCTAACCAATAAATGCTTTGCCACATTCAGTCCATTTTTTGCCAGTATTTCGTTGGTTTCGTATTTGTTGATGGTGATGGAAGAACTTTTTACACCTGAACCGTTGTAAGGGATTTTCAATGCATCGAGCTTTTGTTGTACAGCACCATCTTCCCCAGGACGACCATGAAGGCCAATAAATATCTCATCATATCGGCTTTTCAAATCACTGTAGCTTAATAACTCGGGAGCAGCTAAAGCATCGGGTGAAGAATATTTATGAGTGATGGAACTACAGGCATTTACAATCTGATTAATTACTTCGTGAATCTTATAGTTTTCGATTTTCTCCATAATGTCGTCGGCATTGTCTTTCAACAAAAGATTAATCGGAATTTTATACAGTTGCTGTTCCTCATTATTACCAGTGAGGAAAATGGGTTCGGGTTTATACTTATGGGAAGAAGAAAGCTTTTCGTAAATATTTCGCCCACTTTCCACCGATATATGCCTCTCGGAAGAATACCCACCCAAAATTACACCCACCCTGATTTTGTTTCCTACCTGAGTTTTATGATGTTCAATCAGGTCATCTAAATGCTCTAATAACGGTTCGAAACGGCCATCGTATTTGAAATCGCGAATTCGTGCCGATACTGATGTGCGTATTATATAGGTAAGAAATTGCGATGGGTTAAGGCCAATTTCAGCCGCTTGGTGAAAGAAGAACGAACTGGGCATCATCCCCGAAGTAGTATTGGGGTCGTTGAGATAAATCTTTCGATCGTTTCCTACAAAACCATCAATTCTGGCATACACATCGAAGCGGAGATACCCAAATAGTTTCTCACACTCTTTACGAATCTGCTGAATAGTCTCGGTAGGTAGTTCTATCGGGGTAATTTTGCGGGACAGACCGGGCAAATACTTACTGCGATAATCAAAGAGTTCTTTGCCTTTCCGTATTTCGGTGGGCGGCAACGCCAATGGATTACCATTTTCATCTTCTATTACGATACACGAAAACTCCTTACCTTCAATAAACGCTTCCATAACCACCCGGCTTTCGCCATCGAGAGCTTCTACGATACAAATAGTTTCTGCATTTGCATTAGGATTTTTCACCAACTGGCTCTCTAAAAATTCCAGCAACTGCTCAGGATGATACACTATTTCTCCATCACACTTGGCAGGTAGCCCAACCCCTTCCCGAATATCGGATAGTTTCCGCACATATTCTACCCTTTCATTAAAGGACATTGCAGCATAATTTCTTTGTGATACATTTTCGGTAAAAAATGCTTTAGCTAATGCTAATTCAGGTTGAGCATTATCGGAGCTACTAACCACTGAAATGCCTATTGAAGAACCTTGCGTGGAAGATTTTACAACAAAAGGGTAGCCTGCAGCTTTCCCGAAATCTTTAATTTTATGAAGATTTCCGTTATTACGTCTATCTTCAATAGCAAATAGCGGTACATTAAATCCACCGCCTTGCATCAATCTTTTCTGTGCGGCTTTATCCATCCCGATAGCGGAAGGCAAAATACCAGAACCTGTGTAGGGAATTCCCAAATATTCCAATAAACCCTGAATTCTTCCATCCTCGCCATAGCTGCCGTGCAAGCACAGAAAGGCAATATCCATCAACGGTTTAAGTTCATCGGGTTTAAGTAATTTGCCAATGGTGGCAGCCATCTTTTCCTTATTGGCTAGGCCATCGGGCAAGTTTTCGGCATAAACCTGAAATTCATTAGGAGATGGAGGGATAAATGCTACTGGTGGGTAAAAATCACGAATGCTACCTTTATATATATATTGCCAATCGAGGTGAATAAACTGCCCGAAACTATCAACAAATATGGGGATTGGCTCAAAAATGGCCTTATCTAAATTGTCGTAAACCGTTCGTCCTCCGGCAAAAGATACTTCACGCTCACGGCTTTGTCCGCCAAAGAAAATGCCAACTCTGATTTTTTCCATAGCTCAAAGGTGAGAAAAACAAATACTACGCTCATCGTATTTAAAGGATTTTTTGAGCGGGGCAGTGTTGAAATTTAGAATGCTGATAAGCTTAGGCTACTTTGCCACATTTTTGTAGGAAGTACTTAGAGCATCCATTAAGGTTTCGATGTTAACTTTTTGAAGTTCCATCACCGTCCAGCCTTGTTTTCCCCACGCCCCTTTTACAGGATAAATAATTGTTATATCGAAAGCACAAAAAACAGATTGCTGAATTTCAGTTAGTTTTATAACAGCGGTTTGCTTGGAGGTATCAAGCGTTGCAAATATTTTCTTCTTTACCCGAAAAGACGTTTTCTCGAAGTGAGGCTCTTCGGTAACTGATGGAAAAGAGAGAGCCAATTCTCGAAAGGAGTCTATGCTTATCATGGAATGGGTGTTGCCTACAGGCTAGAATTATTGATATGGATAATCGCCCCGCTAAATTAATCTCAACTTTGAAATACCTAATCACAATTTTTTTTTAATATTGTGCTGAATTTCAAACCAACAAAAATGAGAAAAATATTCTTCATCGTCGCCCTTCTTTTTAGCTCTCTGGTTTCATTTTCCGCATTTGCCACCGATGGAACACTCTTCTATCGAATTGGAAACTTAAATCCAGATAATGCAGGAAAACTTAAAATAGCATTTCAAAGTGAACATAAAATTAATATCGATTACTACTGCGTTCCGGCGGGTTTGTTTACTGTTCCGGCCTGTAGTTTAACTAAAGAGGAAGTTACTGCTTTCATCAAAGAACAAACCAAACTCACCCGTGTAGTGCTTTTAGAAACCTACACCAAGGCCGATGCAGACAGAGATTGTGCGGCTACCCGGAAAAAGTAGGCCTTAGCTTTCTCGGCGAGTTTTTCCAAGCTTTATTTTGTAGAACATTCCTTCATCAACGCTATAATTATTTGTTCCTTTTTGGACTGTTGGCTGTAGTTCTTATCCTACTTTCGACAACCTGCTTGGCTTGGATATTCTATTTTCGGTTGAAAGCCGAACGAAAAAAAAGCTAGCCTACCTAGCAGCGATACAAACACCTCGAACAAAAGGCAACTCACTCGAACTCGAATAATATTACGATGATAGAAACCCTGCCGTCCTTTGTTTCAATTTTATTTATCCTTACGACAATTGCAACCTTAGTATTATTTTATTCTGTAATCAGAAATTCTGAGTATAGTTCAAAATCACTGTTCATTGTGTTAGGATTAATTGGATGGCTGGCCATTCAGGGTGTAATTACTTTAAGTAAGTTTTACTCAACAAATACAACAGACCTTCCTCCAAAACTCTTTTTCGCACTCATCCCACCACTGCTGACTATCCTGATTTTATTTGCAACTAAAAAAGGAAGAAGGTTTATTGATAGTTTGCCGCTAATTCATCTAACGAACTTAAACATTGTTAGAATTCCAGTTGAACTTGTACTCTATTGGCTGTGCTTAAATAAAGCAGTTCCCGAACTTATGACTTTTGCCGGGCGAAACTTCGATATCCTTTCAGGCATTACAGCCCCGTTGGTTGTTTACTTTGGGTTTCGACAACAAAAACTTAGCAGAAAAGTGATACTCATTTGGAATTTTATTGCACTCGCACTTTTGGTTAATATTGTAACTAATGCCATTTTATCTGCACCGTTTGCATTTCAAAAATTCGCATTTGAGCAGCCAAATATTGCAGTTTTGTATTTTCCGTTCAGTTGGCTACCGGCCTTTATTGTTCCTACTGTTTTATTCGGGCACTTAGTTTCAATCCGAAAACTGTTAAAAACAGAATTTGCTGAATAACTAAAAACCAAATCATGAAAAGCACATATGAAATAGCCAATCGTTTCAGAGAGATTATGCTAAACGGAACCTGGGTGGCCAATACAAATTATAAACAGGAATTAGAAGGTTTAAGTTGGGAAATAGCAACCGCTAAATATGAATCCTTAAACACTATTGCAGTTTTAGCCCAACACATTCACTTTTACATAAACGGGCTTAATGATGTTTTTAAAGGTAGAAGCCTTACAATTAAGAATAAGTATAGTTTTGATTTCGCCCCCATTCAATCACAAACCGAATGGGGTACTTTTCTGGCTAAACTTTGGAACGATTCAGAAGAATTTGCTTCATTAGTTGAGCAAATGACGGATGAAAAGCTGGAAGACGCATTTATTGTAGAAAAATATGGAACCTACAGACGGAACATCGATGTAATTATTGAACACAATTACTACCATCTAGGGCAGATAGTGCTGATTAAGAAGTTGCTGTTGAATGACAGCAAAATGTGATGATACTGGTTTTACTTACCCTTCAACACTTCCTTCAAAAAATTTCCGGTATAAGAATTCTCACACTTTGCCAAATCTTCGGGTGTGCCTTCAAACAGCACATTTCCGCCACCTTCTCCCCCTTCTGGACCTATGTCGATAATCCAGTCGGCACTTTTAATCATCTCCATATTGTGCTCGATGATGCAGAGCGAATGCCCCCGTTCGAGCAATGCATCAAAAGAGCGAAGTAGTTTTTTGATGTCATGAAAGTGAAGCCCGGTGGTGGGTTCATCAAAAATAAAGAAAGTTGGATTACTGTTCGCTCCCTTTTGCAGAAACGAAGCCAATTTTATTCGTTGTGCCTCTCCCCCACTGAGGGTGCTACTGCTTTGACCGAGTTTTACATACCCTAAACCAACATCTGCTAAAGGTTGCAATTTAGTAGCTACCTTTTTGTCGTACTGCCCAAAAAACTCAATGGATTCATCGACGGTTAAATCCAGAATGTCGGCAATGCTTTTTTCATTGAAAGTTACTTCAAGTACTTCGCTTTTGAATCGTTTACCACCGCAGGTTTCGCAGGGCAGGTGAATATCAGCCATAAACTGCATTTCTATCACTACTTCACCTTCGCCTTCGCACATTTCACAGCGGCCACCTTCTATATTGAAACTAAAATGTCCGGGTTTGTAGCCCCTTAACACACTTAACTTTTGTGATGCAAACAAGGCTCGAACATCATCATACGCCTTTACAAATGTAACCGGATTGCTTCGGGTAGAACGGCCTATCGGATTTTGATCTACAAACTCCACCTGAGTTATACGTTTCAGGTCGCCGCTTATGCGTCCGGGGATTACGTTTTCGTATGAATTCAAGACCTTTTGCAGTTCTGCAAGCAAAATCTTCTTTACAAGCGTGCTTTTTCCCGAACCGCTAACCCCCGTTACCATCGTGAGCACATTCAGAGGAAACTTTACAGTTACGTTCTTCAGGTTGTTTTCATTGGCATTGGCTACCTTAATGCTATCTTTCCATTTGCGACGTTTAGCAGGAATAGCAATTTCTTCTGTACCGTTCAGATACTTCGCTGTAAGGCTTATTTTCTCTTTGAATATATCGTCGTGGTTACCTTGAAAAACTAAGTGTCCACCATTTACACCGGCTTCAGGGCCTATATCAATCAATTCGTCTGAGGCACGCATAATGTCTTCATCATGTTCCACCACAATTAACGTATTGCCCAGATTGCGAAGTGACTTCAGCACTTTAATCAATCGTTGGGTATCGCGGGGATGGAGTCCAATGCTGGGTTCATCTAAAATATACATACTTCCCACGAGGCTACTTCCCAAAATAGTAGCTAAATTTATTCGTTGACTTTCGCCCCCCGAAAGACTGTTTGAAAGGCGGTTTAAGGTTAAATACCCCAAACCGACATCTTGCATAAACTGCAAACGGTTAGTTATCTCTATTAAAAGCCGCTTCCCTACTTGCTTTTGGTGTTCGGTGAGCTCGATGGTTTTGAAGAAATTGCTCAAATCCTGAATAGGCATCAGCAGCAAATCGCTGATAGATTTTCCGGCAATCTTCACATAATTTGCATCAGCCCTTAACCTTGTTCCCCGGCAATCGGGGCAGGGCGTTTTGCCCCGGTAACGGGCCAGCATTACCCGATACTGAATTTTATACGATTGTGCTTCGAGGTCTTTAAAAAACTGATTGATGCCCCACACTCCCGAAAAACCATTCCAAAGTTGCTCACGTTGCTTTTCCGAAAGTTCATAGTAAGGCTTATGAATGGGGAAATCTATCTTCGGGGCATTCATCACAAACTGTTGCTTAAAAGCACTCATTGATTCGCCTTTCCAGCAAGCCACGGCTTCATCAAATACGCTGCGGCTTTTGTCGGGAATCACCAAATTTTCATCAATACCGATAATGCTTCCGAATCCTTCACAACGTTTGCAGGCTCCATACGGATTATTAAAGCTGAAGAAATTGGCTGTGGGTTCTTCAAATTCCTGTCCATCGGCCTCGAAACGAGACGAGAAGAAAGTGGGCTTCCCTCCTACTCCACTGTTGGCATCCAACACAATTATTTTACAGGTACCATTACCCTCGTTGAATGCTGTTTGCACCGAATCGGCCACCCGACTGCTGAAATATTCCTCTTCGAGGCTTTCCATTCCAAAACGATCGATTAACAAATAGGAGTCTTTCAAATCAAATTTAGGAGAATCAGCGGTGCTGAAATCTTCTAACTGCATGGTTTTATCGCCTACCAAAATCCTGCTAAAACCTTGCTGAAGCAATAAACTTAAGGTCTCGGCAACGCTTTTTTCATTCTTAATAAATACAGGACAGGTAATCATAATGCGGCTTCCGGCTTCCTGTGCAAAAATAAAATTCACCACATCGCTCACCGAATCCCGCTTTACCTCCCGTCCGGAAATAGGCGAATAGGTTTTCCCTGCACGGGCGAAAAGCAGTTTCAGGTAATCAAATATTTCGGTGCTTGTGCCTACGGTACTTCGGGGATTTTTAGTTGTAACTTTCTGTTCGATGGCCACTGCGGGAGATATACCCTTTATATAGTCCACATCGGGTTTTTCGAGTTTGCCCATGAACTGCCGTGCATAGGCCGAAAGGCTTTCTACATAACGCCGCTGCCCCTCGGCATATAAGGTATCAAAAGCCAAGGATGATTTTCCCGAGCCTGAAAGTCCGGTAATAACAGTAAGGGTGTTTCGCCGAATGGCGATGTCGATATTTTTGAGGTTATGTACTCTCGCCCCCTTGATAATTATGTATTCCTTGGGCGATAAATCTTCTACTCGGACGCTTTGCATATAGATTGCAAAAGTAGGGAGAGGACAATTGACAATTGACAATTGACAATTAATAATTAATAATTAAGACCACAGCCCTCGCTCACCAATTTATTTCCTTCATACCTTTTTCTTTTAAGAAAGTATTGGTTTTTGAAAAATGCTTGCAGCCCAAAAAGCCGTTGTAAGCACTGAAAGGTGAAGGATGAGCTGCTTTTAAAATATGGTGCTTTCGGGCATCAATCATCACTTCTTTTTCCTGAGCAAATCGTCCCCAAAGCAGAAACACCACATTTTCGCGATAAGTTGAAACCTGATGAATGATTTCGTTGGTAAAGTTTTCCCAACCTTGCTTTTGGTGGCTTCCGGCTTGGTTTGCCCGAACGGTTAATGTTGCATTTATCAACAAAACGCCTTGCTTAGCCAATCGTTCCAAATTGCCGCTGTTTGGAATAGGCACACCCAAATCGTCTTCCAGTTCTTTAAAAATATTTTTTAGTGAAGGCGGTATAGGAATTCCGTCGCTCACCGAAAAGCAAAGTCCGTTGGCTTGCCCATGGCCATGATAGGGGTCTTGTCCGATAATTACCACCTTTATTTCATCAAAAGGTGTTGTGTTGAAGGCCGAAAAGATTTGCGAACCGGGAGGATAAATGGTATATTGCTGCTTTTCCTGAACTAAAAAGTTTTTCAGGCTTTTGAAATAGTCCTTTTCAAACTCCCCTCCCACCCTTTCCATCCACGATGGGTGAATACCGATAGACTTGCCGTTTGTGACGTTATTGGTCTGCATAATCTCTCTATTTTCTATTTCCCCATTTCCCGCAGCCTAATTGCAGTAAGCACCTTTTTAGTATATTGCGGAAAATCGCCATTCATCATCCAGTCGTAATAACTGGGTTCGTTTTTCAGCACTAAAGACACCGGACGGCCTTTGTGTTTCCCGAAATTAAACATCTCTTCGTTTTTTTCATTGAAGATTATACGCCCCATTAGGTCGGCGGTTTTGTGCTTTTGGGAATAGTCTGCAAGCCAGGCCACATCGGTTTCGAGGTCGGGATAGCGTTCTAACTGTGCTTCCAATACCTCAAAAGTGGCTAAAATATCGGCTTCGGCACTGTGGGCATTTTCAATGGTTTTATCGCAGTAAAATTTATACGCTGCTCCAAGTGTACGTTGTTCTTTTTTGTGGAATATGTTTTGAACATCAACAAATTTACGATTCTTAGGGTCGAATTCGAAGCCGTTTCGCATAAACTCTTCGGTAAGCAGTGGAATATCGAAGGTGTTGGAATTATATCCGGCAAAATCGCAGTTTTCTAAAAACTGCATAATGTTTTGAGCCACCTGCTTAAAGGTAGGTTTGTCTTTTACATCCTCGTCGGTTATGTGATGAACTGCAGTCGCCCCTGGCGGAATGGGCATTTGAGGATTGATACGCAGGGTTTTTATATCGCGGTTACCATCGGGGTGAATCTTTAGGATAGAGATTTCCACTATACGGTCGGAACCAATGGATACTCCGGTAGTTTCGAGGTCGAAAAAAGCGATGGGGCGGTGAAGTTTTAAAGGCATGAATTATTTATGTGTGGCGAAAGTAGGATGCAAAATGCAATGGCAAACAGATTACGCAGATTGGACTGAGAAACACTGAATTTAAAATACAATGCTAGCCTAGTTTGAACTTAATTAGTGTACCTTTTCTGCTAAATCGTGATGTTTTGGGATGCAAAATTGAGTTGAAATGATAGAGATAATTAGTAAGTGACTGTACAAATAAAATTTTAATTCACTAACAATAAGCACACTAAAAATATTTTCTCAAATTTTTATCAATACATAATATTCTTATGTATCTTTGCCTTATGTATTTAACACTTATGCTATGATATATTCATCGGAACTGATAAAGGGGACGCTTAAAACGATAGTGCTGAAATTGCTATCAGACAACACTAGAATGTATGGCTATGAGATTACTCAAAAGGTGAAGGAGCTAACGTTTAATAAAATTCAGATTACAGAAGGTGCCCTCTACCCTACTCTTCATGCCTTGGAGAGTGATGGTTTGGTTACCACCGAAACAGAATATATTGGCAAACGGGTGAGGAAATACTATCGGCTTAGCGAATCGGGGAAAGGCAAGACTGTGGAGAAGGTGAATGAACTGGCCGATTTTATGGAAACAATGGTGTTTTTGTTGGATTTAAAACCCCGAGTTGCCGCATTGTAATGTACCGCCTCAGTGAAAAACAGATAGATTTTATTCTCAACGACATCGGTGCACGTGGAGTTGAGATGGCGAGCCTGCAGCAAAGCCTACTGGATCATGTCTGTTGTATAATAGAGCAAAATCTCGAAGAAAATGGAGACTTCGAGAGCTTCTACAACACCACTATTCAAACTTTCTATAAGAAAGAGTTGCGTGAGATAGAAGAGGAAACTATTCTCCTATTAACATTTAAAAACTACTACAAAATGAAAAAGGTTATGATTTTTAGCGGAGCCGTATCGGTGGCCGCATTTATGTTCGGTTCTTTTTTTAAGGTGATGCACTGGCCCGGAGCAGGCATTATGCTCGTTTGTGCTATTATGCTGGTGAGTTTCTTGTTTCTGCCACTCTTGTTTATTCTTAAAACTCGTGAATTAGATTCGCTAAAAAATAAGGTTATTTTAGGCATTGGCACAGTCCTCGGTATTATGTTTTGCATGAGCACGCTATTTAAAGTGATGCACTGGCCAGGTGCAAATATGATGTGGCTAATAGGTATTGCCATTGCGTTTCTGCTGTTTCTTCCGTTCTACTTTTTTAGCGGTATTCGCAACCCCGAAACTAAGATGAACACCATTGTGTCATCTGTAATAATAGTGATAGTGGTGGGCAATTTATTTATGCTCACAAACCTGCGGCCCAATAATCCTACGAAGATTTTCACC
The DNA here is from genome assembly GCA_947475205.1 of Bacteroidota bacterium. Classification (GTDB taxonomy): domain Bacteria; phylum Bacteroidota; class Bacteroidia; order JAIBAJ01; family JAIBAJ01; genus JAIBAJ01. The sequence continues at coordinate 2,204 of CANJNG010000034.1, read as the reverse complement.
TATTTGCAAAGCGAGGCATTGCTGGCCAAAATGCACCATAGCGTGGGCGATACCTCGGTGCTGAGTGCCGATAATCAAAAGTTGGCTGACGAAATAAACAGCACTTGCAAAGCTATAAAGGCATTGGTGCTTCAGGATGAGATAGGCGAACCCGTATTGCCCAAAGATTTTGATGCTCAGAAGGAAATGATTATTGAATCGAGCTTGGGTGATGCATTTATGGCAGGGGACAAGGGGCAGCAACTTATTTTGAAGCTAAAAACTCAGGTGGAGCAATACAATTCTGCGGTGGGTAATACGGACAGTCAAATTGCGGTCGCTAATTCGGTGATGGACATGGATTTTGCCCGAATGGATTTGTACACGAATATTTTTGTGCTGAATAACGTTACGCAGGTGCAATTGCAATTGGCGAACGCTGTTCGAAATACAATGGCAGGCAGGTGACGTAGATAGGACTGGTTGAATACTGATTTGAGACCATACATTACAAATAAAGCGGTTAACTAAATCTCTTTACTTGTAATGTATCCCCCTCGCTTTATTTTATGCTTCATTCGCCGATGCCTTTATGGGGCGAAAATAAGGGCAATGACATTAAGCGTTTAATTTACCTTCTTCAAACCTGCGAATTATCCAAGTTCTATTATTGATTATGTAAGGCTACACATATGCCATACCTCACCTTTGCTGATTAAAATTCAGTTGATTTTCAATTTTGCAAATCAACATAAAACAAAATCAATGAAAACTTCAAAATGGCTGGCTTTAGTGGGGATACTATTTCTTTTCACTACCGCTCATGCACAGGTGTCGGTAAATGTAAATGTTGGCTCGCCGCCACTGTGGGGGCCAGTGGGCTATCCGTCGGTGCAATACTATTACTTACCCGATATAGAAGTGTATTATGATGTTCCCACTGCAAACTACATTTACTATGAAAATAATGTATGGGTAAGAAGACCTCAATTACCCACCAGACACAGACATTATAATTTATATAACGGCTATAAGGTGGTGATTGATGATTACCGGGGAAATTCTCCTTACGTGAATTTCAATCAGCATAAAGTAAAATACTATAAAGGTTATAAAGGCAAACCGCAAAAGACTATTGGCTCACACCCGGGCAGAGGCCATGACATGCAACCCCGAAAAGAGGTACATTCAAACCCAAGCTTTAAAAAAGAAAGCAAGGTTGAAAGCCACGGAAATAAAGAGCATGGCAATGGTGGTGGTGGAAAAAGTCACGGCGGAGGAAAGGGTCATGGCGGAGGAAAGGGGAAATAAGTAAGCAGAAAAGGCAGCAGAAATTTATGATTACTGTTGTCTGTATTTATTGATGCGTTGGAGAATATCAACATCCGCTTTTTCAAGCATTAGGCAGAGAAATAAATGCGATTATCAATTTCACTACCTTCTTTAAGTTCATCAGCATAAATCATTTTTATAAGTTCCAAAGTATTGCTCAAATGCTGCAACGGACTTAACCCTGCCGCTTGTTTGTAATTGTATTCATCTGCCTCTTCGAACGATTTAAACATAACAATACGATTACTTACATACCCCCCTTCAGGTTCATTTACCTCCCCTCCGGGTAAGTCTTTCGGTGATGCTGACATAAGGCAAAGATAAATACCAATTAAATACCTTGGCAATGAGACATATCAAATACAAATTACAGTGATTTAACATATAGCCACTTATTTGATTTTCTGCGGTATTTAAGGCACACTACCTTTGGCCTTCGTATGATTCATTTCATTATTTCACTCTTCCTTTGGTTTATGCTGCCTTTGACTTCAGCGACCCCATATCAATCACAAAGCGATATTTCACATCGCTTTTGAGCATTCGTTCGTAGGCTTCATTAATGTCTTGCATGTTTATCAGTTCAATTTCAGAAACGATATTGTGCTTCCCGCAGAAGTCGAGCATTTGCTGTGTTTCGGCAATGCCGCCGATAACAGAACCCACTACCGATTTACGCCCCAAAATCATGGGAACTGTATTGAGCAAAGGTTCTAATCCGCCTAAATAACCCACTAAAACCAAAGTGCCGCTTATGTTCAATGCTGTTATGTATGGGTTTACATCATGCACATAAGGAACGGTATCTATTATCAAATCGAATTTTCCTTTTGCGGCCTTCATTTGCCCGGCATCGGTGGATATAATCACCTCATCGGCTCCGAGTGCTATGG
>CANJNG010000033.1 GCA_947475205.1 Bacteroidota bacterium | reverse complement strand
AGATGAACCGACTAAGTTTGATATATCGAATTGTGTTGATTCATATGAACTGACTAAGTTCGATATATCGAATTGTGTTGATTCACATGATTCACCTAGGTTTGATGTATCGAATGATGACAAATAACATCATTCTCTTAAGTTTGATACATCGAATGATAATGAATTGCTCTATTTAGAAATAACGTAAATGAAAATCGTTATGAATTAGTTGATTTGGGTTGAAGCGTACGACAGGAATAGCAAAACCTCTTAATTTCAAACAAGAATATAATTGTATGGTCTATTATCAGGTTTATTTGTAATTCTATCAGTTCGCAATTAATCCAAAATCCGGTTATTGGCGTATTCCAAAAATTCCTACAATTGTGCAATATTTTCACCATGAGAAATAAAATACTCTTTTTAGGAATTTTAGCCGGTTCGCAAATCCTCTTTACCCGGGTTGTAACTGCTCAAACCGAAGGCGACCCAAACATAGTAGTGGTAAAAGATAGTGCTGCTGAAACCGAAACAATGGCCATAACTGCCTATAACGAAGGGGTTAAAGCCTTTGAAGGTGGGCGATATACTATGGCGATTTCCTTCTTCGATAAAACCATAAAACTTAAACCTACATTTGAAAAAGCTTATTTCAATCGGGGGAAAGCCCGTGCTGAATCTAAGCTGTATAAGGAAGCAATTGCCGACTATAGCAAGGTGCTTGAACTAACTCCGGGTAACGATATGGCCACCTTCAGCCGAGGCGAAGCATACTTGGCAATGGGCAATAAAGACGAGGCGTTGAAAGACTTTAACACCGCCGTTTTGCTCAATGGCGAAGAGCCACGCTATGTGTATCAACGGGGTGTTTTGAAGTTTGAAAACACCGATTACAAAAGTGCATCAAACGATTTTACGGCAGCCTTAGCCCTTAATCCTAAGTATGCCTATGCCCTAAACGACCGCGGAAGTTGTAAACGCCAAATGAATGATTTAGACGGAGCCGTTACCGATTACACTGCGGCAATAAAAGCCGATCCTAAACTGGCGTTTGCCTATAATAACCTAGGTTCGGCACTTCGTTTAAAAGGGAAGTACAATGAATCAATTGTGGAATACGGCAATGCTATTCGCCTCAAAGCCGATTATTTCGTGGCTTTTAACAATAGAGGTTCGGCTAAGTATGAAAATGGCGATTTCGATGGAGCCATAAAAGATTTTTCGGAAGCCTTAAAGCAAAACCCGAAATATGCTTTTGCCTTGGTAAATAGGGCAGCAGCCAAACATAAATTGAAAGATTTCAAAGGTTGTATCGACGATTGCAACAAAGCTATCGAATTAGACCCTACTAATGGTTCGGCTTTTCTTAACCGTGGAATAGCCTACGAAAGCCTCCGCGACAAATCCAAAGCCTGCAAAGATTGGGATAGAGCTTCAACCTTAGGGCTGAAAAATGCAAAGCAATATTTGAACGAGTGTTCGAAGTAGATATTAAAACTCCAACTTCATGGTCAAACCATTTGAAGTAGGAACAAAAGCCATATTAAAATCGTTCTTCTTTTTAGAAGCAACAAAACTGTTCACCTTGTTTTTATGGTGAGAAACTATCGGGGCGTGAATCATCTGAGCTAAATGAATAGCTGCTCCCATTCCAATAAAGGTAAATCCTACGATTTTAAAACGACTATCCGAACCTGCATAACCATAACTTCCATTGGAATAATCTGGCAAGGCTACGAACATACCACCCAAACCAAAGAGTAATGCTTCGCCGCCAAATACTCCAATACCAAGGAATGTTTGGTCGTTATACATCTGTCCTGTTCCGGGAACAAACATAGATAATAGGAAACTTTCCGCAGGATTTTTCCATTTCTGTTTAGGGTTAGCACCAGGCTTTTCAGTTGGATTTGTTTGCGAATAAGCGGTTAATCCAATCAATAAAAAGAGAGCTGAAAGAGTGATATTTTTCATTTTGTAAATTTCCACAAATGAAGCAAATCTTTTAAGTAGCAAAACATCTAAAACAAAAAATCAGCAAACCTATCCTTGCATACCTTCGCAACTTCAAAATTAGATACTAAAATTAGCACTCAACAGATACGATAATATATGGGATGTAGCAGTGGAGGATGTAGCAGCGGCAGAGGAGGACTTCCGGCCGGATGCAATAACAATGGGGCTTGCGGCACAGGTGGAGGATGCGATAAACTTCACGTTTTCGATTGGTTGGCCAATATGCGACTGCCCGGCAGCCAAAAGCCTTTCGATTTGGTTGAAGTACGATTTAAAAATACCCGGAAGGAATTTTTCAGAAACGTAAACGAATTACCTTTAAAAATAGGTGATGCCATTGCTGTGGAAGCCCAAAACGGACACGATATTGGAACCGTGTCGCTCACCGGGGAATTGGTTAAAATCCAAATGAAGAAAAAGGGTTTAGATGTAGCGGCTGATGATTATCGGAAAATTTACCGCTTAGCAAAAGATACCGATATTGAGAAGTGGAAACAATCCATTGATTTGGAGACTCCCACCATGATTAAAGCCCGCATTATCTCCACGAAACTAAAGCTGAACATGAAAATCAGTGATGTAGAAGTTCAGGGCGACAAATCAAAAGCTATATTTTATTACACTGCTGAAGACCGGGTAGATTTCCGTGAGTTGATTCGTCAATATGCCGAGGAATTTAAATTTAGGATTGAGATGAAACAAATTGGTACTCGTCAGGAAGCCGGACGAGTGGGAGGAATAGGTTCTTGTGGTCGTGAATTATGCTGTTCCACTTGGCTAACCGATTTCCGTTCGGTAAACACCAATGCTGCACGTTATCAGCAATTGTCGATGAATCCACAGAAGCTGGCCGGACAATGCGGAAAACTAAAATGCTGCCTCAATTATGAGTTAGATAGTTATATCGATGCTCAAAAAGATTTCCCGGATACCAATACCCGTCTCGATACCAAAGAAGGATGGATGTATCACTTCAAAAGCGATATTTTTAAGCGAACAGTTACATTTGTTAGAAAGGATGAAAACCACGTTGACCAGTTTGCAACACTAACTGTAGAACAGGTTAATACAGTTTTAGAATTGAATAAAAAAGGTATAAAAGCCGATAGACTAACCGATTCTAAACCCGAAAAACTGGCTAAACCCGAAATTGTGTTTCAAAACTCCATGGGTGAAGATAGCATTACCCGTTTTGATAAGCAGAGAGGCGGAGGCAGTGGTGGGGGAAACAATAAAAACCGTAATAATCGGAATAAACCCAATCGGAATCCTAACCCGAATCCTAATCCGGTTCAAGGAGCAAATCCAAACGCAAACAGGAACCCAAATCCACCCAAAAATCCCAATAGCGGACAAGCACCAAACCCGAATCGGAATCCTAATCAGGGGCAGAATCCAAACCCAAACAGGAATCCAAACCGCAATCCGAACCAAAACCCGAATAGGAATCCAAACCAAAACAGGCCAAATCCTAACCAACCAAACCCGAATAAACCCGAATAGTCATCCGTTTTGGTAGTACCGTATAAAGAATCTGACCTGGGCAAAAAGCAGCAGGTGGAGCAGATGTTTGATAACATTGCCCATCGCTACGATTTGCTAAACCGTGTGCTTTCCTTAGGCATTGACACCCTTTGGCGAAAAAAAGTAGTGAAACTGCTAGCAGCCACTCAGCCTAAATTAGTGTTAGATATGGCTACGGGCACTGCCGATTTAGCTATTGCTTCTTCCAATATCAAAGGAGTTAAAATAAAAGGAGTTGATTTATCGGAAAATATGCTGGCTAAAGGCCGCATTAAGATTATTGATAAAGGTCTTAACACCCAAATAGAATTACTCAAAGGCGATTCGGAAAAAATACTTTTTGATGATAATACCTTTGATGCAGCAACGGTTGCCTTTGGTGTTCGTAATTTCGAGAATCTAAACGCCGGAATAAAGGAACTTAGGCGGGTAATTAAACCGAATGGAAGACTATTTGTATTAGAATTCTCGCAACCTACAGGGTTCCCCTACAAACAGATTTATCATTTCTATTTCAAGAATATCCTGCCTTTCGTAGGGCGAATCTTCTCGAAAGATAGTTCTGCCTATACCTATTTACCCGATTCTGTTCAAGCCTTTCCGGATGGCGAACGATTCAAAAAAGTGTTAAACGATTGCGGATTTGTTGATATTCAAATTTATCCCCTTACCTTTGGCACCGCAACTATTTATTCAGCACAAAAAAATTGATTTGAAACAACTCTACATTATTTAAGTTTCAACCCCGTTGTTTGCACATTTTTTTAGGATAATATTCATTTCACTCTTCCTTTTAGGATTTGTAGAATCTTCCTTTGCACAAAAGAAAGGTGGCGGTCCGACAATATCCGGACCTAAATCAGGAACATCTACAGCCACATCCCACACGGGAAAACAACGCGTATTGCGGCTTCCGAAATATGATAGAGGTTGGTTTCATCCAGGTTTCTTGTTGGGAATGAATTATACAAGTTTTGCTATTCGCTATGTTCCGGATATTAAAAAGTATGATTCAGTATATGCAGTAAGGCAAATAGCACAACCAGGCTTTGATTTAGGTATAATTGGCGATTTTCGATTGAGCAACCATTTCAGTGTAAGGATAGTCCCCACTTTACAGTTTGTAGAACGAAAAATAGATTTTGAATTCAGTATCCGTCATGATTCTTCTTATGTAAAAACTAAACCAATCACCAGCTATTTAATGATGTTCCCTATTGATTTCAAATATAGGTCTGAACGGATAAACAATTGGAGAGCGTATTTAGTAGCTGGTGGACGAGGCGGATTTGATATGGGTTCTAACTCAAAACTGAAAGATAAAAGTGGAAAGGATTTACTTAAACTCCAAAAGTTAGATTATGGTGTAGAAGTGGGCTTCGGCTTTGAGTTCTATTTAGATTACTTCAAGCTTTCGCCCGAAATAAAAATGTATTATGGGCTAAGCAATCAAGTGGTGAAAGATGGTGGTGTCTTTTCAAACCCCATTGAAAGGCTGAATACCAAGATGTTTATGTTTACGCTGAATTTTGAGTAAGCGGGATAATTAACCCTTTTGCAAACTGTTTTGATTAACAGGTTTATGTGTATATGATTCTTTTTATCAGTTATTCATTCTGAAACTTATCCATTTATATTTGCAGCGTTTTGAAACTCTATCTACCCATTGCCTTTCTTTCTTTATTGCTAATTGCATGTGGAGGCAGTAAAACACTTACTACCCAAACTATTCAGGATGGGAAGCTGAAAAAGGTACTCACATTTCAAGGCGATAGCAGTAAGCACAAATTAGTTAAAGAAGAAATATTTGCTGAAGGTGATAGGAAAGTATCTGAACTAAACTTCAAAAATGGAATGCTTAATGGCCAATCTGCAAATTATTGGGAGAATGGAAAGATGAAGGACGAAAACACCTTTGTTAACGGAAAAAAGAATGGAGTTTTTAAAAAGTACGATAGTAAAGGCCGATTGTTAATTGCAGGCGAAATGAAAGATGGGATGAAAAACGGCCTTTGGACAACTTGGTACGACGAAACCCAGAAAGAAGAAGAACGCAGCTATAAAAACGACCTTCTCGAAGGGGAATATTCCTACTGGTTTATAGATGGCAGCTTAAAAAAGATAGAATTCTACGAGGGCGGCAAAAAAATAAAGGAAACGATTTACCAATAAATTCAGGAAATGCTGAACAAGAGGTAATATTCAAGTGTTTCCTTTAATCATCATTTATAATCACTCCTTCCAAAATTGAAAATCGGTATAGTATGTTATCCCACCTATGGTGGAAGCGGTGTGGTGGCAACCGAATTGGGCAAAGCCCTTGCTGCTAAAGGCCACGAAGTACATTTCATCACCTACAGTATGCCTGTTCGGTTTGTTGATTATACCCCAAATTTGTTTTTTCATGAGGTAGTTGTAAGCGATTATCCACTTTTCGATTATCCACCATATGAACTGGTTTTAGCCAGCAAGTTGGTTGATGTGGTGAAGTATGAGAAATTAGACTTGTTGCATGTTCATTATGCCATACCGCATGCTTCGGCAGCCTATATGGCTAAGCAAATTTTAGCTACAAAAGGTATCAACATCCCATTTATTACCACATTGCACGGTACAGATATTACTCTGCTTGGAAAAGATGAATCCTTTGAACCTGTCATATCTTTTGTGATAGACCAAAGCGATGCCGTTACAGCTGTTTCGTCCAGTTTAAAAGAAGATACCTATCGTTTCTTTGCAACGAAAAAGGAAATTCATGTTATTCCTAACTTTATTGATATTGATTTATATCAAAATGCCCGGGGAACATTCTCAAAAGAAACCTATGCCCCGAATGGCGAACGAATTTTGATGCACATTTCAAATTTCCGTCCGGTTAAACGGGTGGAAGATGTGGTGAAAATATTCAGTGAAGTAAGCAAACAAATTCCTGCTAAACTATTGTTGGTGGGAGATGGTCCCGAACGTCATAAATTAGAAATGCTTTGTCGGGAGATGGATATTTGCGACAAGGTAAGATTCTTAGGTAAAATGAAAGCCACCGAACAAATTTTATCTATCGCCGATTTGTTTATTCTTCCTTCCGAAACCGAGAGTTTTGGATTAGCAGCATTGGAGGCTATGGCAGCCGGAGTTCCTGTAATATCAAGTAATACAGGTGGAATTCCTGAAATTAATATTCAGGGTTATAGTGGATATTTAAGTAATGTAGGAGATGTTTCCGATATGGCTAGAAATGCTTTGCTCATCTTGAAAGATGATGAAACACTTAAGCAATTCAAAGAAAATGCACTCGGTCAGGCTAAAATCTTTTCAATAGAAAAAATACTGCCGCTATATGAAGAATTGTATGAGAAGGTGATGTGATATCCTCACTTCCCACCTTTATTAAACAACTCCGGCAGGCGTTTTAGCCAAGCTAACTCTTTCATTTTTTCGCGAGCTTCTTGTACCGGACTTCCGAAATAAACTTTGCCCCCCTCAATTGATTTTGGGACACCGCTTTGGGCGTATACAATGGCATTTTTGCCAATCGTTAAATCTTTCGATACGCCCACTTGCCCCCATAAGATTACACCGTCCTCAATTGTGGCAACACCTGCAACGCCAACCTGAGCTGCCATCAACACATTCTCTCCAACAATTGTGTCGTGGCCAATGTGTATATGATTATCCAGTTTACTGCCTTTTCCAATAATGGTATCTGCCGACACACCTTTATCTATAGTGCAGCAGGCCCCAATCTCTACATTATCCTCAATTACCACCCTGCCACACGAGTGCATTTTTTCATAGCCTTCGGGTTTTCGTTTATAATAAAAGGCATGGGAGCCAATCACTGCGTTTGCGTGAATTTCAACATTATCGCCAATAACACTGTGGTCATATATAGATACATTGGAATGCAGGATGCAGTTTTTGCCAATTGTAACATGATTCCCGATAAAAACGCCGGGTTGAATTATTGTGCCTTCGCCCACTTCCGATGATTTAGCAATAGGTGAAGCTGAAGCCTCAAACGGACGGAAATATTTGGTTAGAAAATTATAGGTATCGAATGGTTTTTCGGAAAAAAGCAGGGCTTTTCCTTCGGGACATTCCACCTTTTGGTCGATGATAATAGTTGTGGCAGCTGAATTCAGAGCCTTGGAGTAATACTTGGGATGATCTACAAAGGTTAGGTCGCCTGCTTCTACCCGGTGTATTTCGTTTATTCCGGTGATGCGGAAATCTTTATCGCCTATGAATTCGCAATCGGCTATTTGGGCTATTTCTGCAAGAGTTTTAGAGGTACTAAGTTTCAAATTTCAAATTTTTGCAAAGATGGTAGGTTTATGAATATGCAAAGGATTGAAATATGGAGTGGTGATGAGACAAATTTTTCTTCGGAATAGTTTGAGATGTTATTTCGGTCTTACCTGAAATAAACAAAAATCCTTCCGTGATTCTTGGAATCTTTTTCAAGGCGTTTATAGAGAGCCTTTATATGCTTTTGTTCTAAGAACCTAAGCACCTTCTTTTTTAGCTGCCCGCTGCCCTTGCCGGGGATTATTTCAACGGTTTCAATTTTCTTTTCCACTGCCTCGTTCACCACACGCTGCAATTCCTTATCTATCATATCTCCTTTGTTGAAGATGTCGTGCAGGTCGAGTTTCAGTTTTGACATGGGGGCTTAATTCTCAAACACTACCGCCTCACTACTGTTATACCACGATTCGTAGTTCGATTTGTTTTTATCCTCTATGGGGTTTCGCTTTATTTTCATAGTAGGAGTGAGGTAGCCGTTTTCTATTGTCCAGTCTTCTTTCATTACAATTAGCTTTTGAATACGCTCGTGCTTTTCGAGTTCGGGATTAATTATTTGCAGCGTTTTCTTTAAGCTATTGCTCATGTATTCGTGGTCTTTGGTTTTGCCTTCGGCAGATAGCACTACTAAACCAATAGGCTGTGGCAGATTTACACCCACCACACACACCTGTTCGATATAGTGGTTCTTAGATAATTTCATCTCAATCGGAGCCGGAGAAATATACTTGCCTTTATCGGTTTTGAATATTTCCTTAGTTCGGCCTGTGATAACCAAGAAGCCATCTTCATCTATCCGCCCGCGGTCGCCGGTGTGCAGCCAGCCATCTTTTAATGCTTCGGCAGTGAGTTCAGGTTCTTTATAATAGCCTTGCATATTACAGGGAACTTTCACCAGAATTTCGCCGACATCGGAAAGTTTACATTCCACTCCCGGCATAGGTTTTCCCTGTGTGCCCAGCTTAAACTGCGGTTTTCGGTTTGCGTGCGATATGGCACAATTCTCTGTCATGGCATACACTTCCTCAATCTCAACGCCTAATTTTCCCCACCAGCTTACTAAGGATGCCGATATAGGAGCAGCTCCCGAAATATAGTGTTTACAGGAATTCAATCCCAACCCTTTGCGGATTTTGGATTTTATGAAACTATTAAGTATCGGAATACTGAGCAGGATATTTAATTTGTTCTGAGGAAGCTTTTCCAATATTCCCATCTGAAACTTAGTCCAGATACGGGGAACTGCCAGGAAGATAGTAGGCTGGGCTACTGCTAGATTTCCTACAAATAAATCAATGCTTTCGGCAAACCATATTTCGCAATTGCCATAAATTCCTACCATTTCTATAAGCATCCGCTCAGCAATGTGGGATAGCGGCAGGTATGAAAACAAGCGTTCCTCACTATCCTTTAAGCCCACATAATCTTTTCCCATAGTGATTGCCCAAGAGAAACTTCGGAAGGTTTGCACCACGCCTTTCGGGTTTCCGGTAGTCCCAGAAGTATAGATAATGGTCATTATATCATCCAAATTACTGTTTGGGTTGCCTTTCAACGGGGCATTTTGCTTTACCAATTCTTCCCAATACAGAAAATTATCTTGCTTCAAACCAAAAATAGGGAAGCTTATGAGTTTAACATCATCGGGCACTCCGGCTTTCATAAAATTCCAGTCGTCCAATTTCCCTACAAAAAGTATTTTGGCTTCGCTGTGTTTCAGCACATAATTAAGGGTTTCTTCGCCCACGTTTGGATAGATAGGCACGCTTTCGTAACCGGCCATCATAATAGCCATATCGGCCATAATCCAGTGTGCACAATTCTTCGATACCAGTCCAACCCTTGATTTAGGGGGCAAGCCGAATGATTGCAAGGTAGCAGCCATCCGTCGGATTTCGTCGGCAGCCTGGCCCCAGGTAAACTTTATCCATTCGCCTTTAAAGGGCTGCATCATAAATACTTTGTCGGGATTGCTTTGTTCCCAACGATAAAACATTTCGAGCGGTGTTTTTAAATTTTCCATTTATGATTTGAGTTTATGTTTGCGTTGTTTCAACATATATTTAAAGAGAACCGGAAAGTAGTAGCCATAAGCTAATAATGCTACTATTAGAAAACCGTTATAGGCTGTAATGGCAAAACCGTTGGCAAAGGCCGGGGCAGAAAGTATCACCCATTCGCCGGTTACGCCCAGTGGGTAAAGCATTAAAAAGAATGAATATCGCATCCAAACCAAGGCCGAAAATTGCACCTTAAATTGTGCAAGAAAATAAAAGGAGTACCTCACCAATTCAGTGATTCCCCAAGCGATGGAAACGGTTAAAATCCCTGCTGATACTTGATTGAAAAGTAACTCGTTGGAAAGGAAGATATTTATTAAAATTACTACCAATATTCGGGACGATACCTGAGCAACGGTGGACATTACAGGCGATTTCACCCATTTCATGATGGCATGAAAGATTTCTAAAACGGCTAATCCCTGAGCAATATTTAAAAGGATTAGCCCTCTTGTGTCAAGTACCATTCCGTTGCCGAAATAGCTAAGTAAATAGCCTGCCCAAAACAGGAAACAGATAAGGTTATAGACAATAAGGTAGAACCGAAGCATCGGGCAAATATAGAATCAATTGCGGATTTACGATTCTTGATTTGCGATTTTTTGACTTTGGGTAGGATACAAGGGTTTGAGCCGAATGGGGATGTCTTTTTTAAGGAATTTTTGCTCGACCCCTTGAGGGCAATGTCATTAAATAAAGGGTTTTTCGTCATTGCGAGTCAGCATATTTTTCAAATAAAGGAACTCGCAATGACGAATACACTACCAATGACGTACTAACAATTAATCGCCTTATCTATAATTTTAATATTGCCGTGTGGTTTTTGTCGCAATCTTTCCTGCAGGATAAAAATGTGGTAGCCACAACTAGTAAAGGGGTAAATAGCTTTTTCATTTGGTTGGTTTTGAATTAGCAAAGTTGAGGCTGTTACTTGGTTTGGCTATTATACAAAAATGGAGATGAATTATATAAATTACTTGTCAATGAATGCAGAGAGCAAACCTGTTTTATGGTAGATAAGACTTAGCACAACAAAACCCTCTCTACCTTGTTTGATACTAAAAGATAAACCATGAAAGAAGCAAGTTCAAGCCTGAAAGTAGAAATATGGAGCGATGTAATGTGTCCGTTTTGCTATATGGGGAAACGTAAATTTGAGAACGCACTGGCTGAGTTTCCCCATGCAGACCAAATAACGATAGAATGGAAAAGTTTCCAGCTTTCGCCCGATATGAAAACTCAGCCTGAGAAAAGCATTCATCAGTTTTTGGCCGAGCATAAAGGCTTTAGTGTGGAGCAAGCCCGAGGCATGAATAATCAAGTTTCGGCGGCTGCTGCAAAAGTAGGATTGGAGTATAACCTCGATAAAGCTATTCCGGCCAATTCCTTTAATGCCCATCGCCTTTCGCATTTGGCTAAGCAGCATGGCCTGCAAAATGAGGCCGAGGAAAAGATTTTCGCCGCCTATTTTACCGATGGAAAAAATATTGACGATATACCCACCCTCATCAGCATCGGCAACGATTTAGGCATGGATGCCACCGAAATTAAAACAGTTTTAGAAAGCAATCAATTTGCCGATGAGGTGGATAAGGATATTGACGAAGCCCGGCAGATTGGTGTGCGGGGCGTTCCCTTCTTTGTTTTCGACCGCAAATATGCTGTTTCGGGTGCTCAGGAAAGTGAAGTGTTTACCCAAACTCTTGAAAGGGTTTTCGAGGAACGAAAAACCAAGGCCGACGCTTAATTCACCTTTTATAATGAAACAAACAATTGCCCACATTGCTTTAGTGGTGGACGACTACGATAAAGCCATTGAATTCTACACCACAAAACTGCATTTCAATTTAATTGAAGACACTGTTTTATCGCCAAGCAAGCGTTGGGTTTTGGTGGCTCCACAAGGTTCGAGCGGGTGTTCCCTGTTATTGGCCAAAGCAGCTAATGACGAACAGCTTAGCCGAGTTGGAAATCAGACCGGAGGTAGAGTGTTTCTGTTTTTAAATACCGATAATTTTCAACGCGATTATCAGAATCTAATTAACAATGGCATTTCCATTGTTAGAGAACCCGTAAAAGAAACTTGGGGCATGGTGGCTGTTTTTGCCGACCCGTATGGGAATCTTTGGGATTTGATAGAGCCTATTTGATTATTAGCGGATGGATTTGGCCTTAGGCCAAGTGCTCTACTAATAAAATTGAGTTCCCTCACTCCGTTCGGGATGCATTTTTGGGGGTATTCAGTAGGAACGATTGTCTTGCCGAACAGAGTGAGGCATCTCCACATCTAAATATTTAGGAAACGCCCTGTCATTTGCAAACGTAATCCGGCCTGAGCGGAATGGGGAACTCGGCAAGGCAATCACTCTCCTTTCCTAAACTCAAAAAATATTTTTCATTTCACACAATAAAATTTAAAAGCGGGCGTTATCAAAGTATTTAACACCCACGTTTAAATGCATATCCACGTTTCAGATGAACTGAAACGGCAGATAATTGGAATGATAGATGCTGCCGTTGACAGAGAACAAATCAATCAAAACCTAATAGAGCTTGGGGTGCCCAGCATGGTGTCGCCCCGAATGCTAAAACAATTGCTCACTGGCACAAACAGAGCCTTGCTGTTTTGCCTACATCTCGACCTGCCCCCGGCTACTATTGAAGCCTTGCTGGAAGTGAGCATTGCACGGATTTCGAAGCGAAAAAAACTGCTTATGCAGTATTTTCATTGCGGCGACCTAAGTCCTTGCATTTCGCGAGCGTGCTATTGTGGCTATTTGGATGAAGGCATGCTGAAAAGCAACATAAGGAATATCGTTATTACGGCCATGCCAGCCAATGCACTGCCCGGCCTACGATACAAGCGAAAAAATCGGAAGCAAAAATCCCGGTAAAATCTACCTACTTTTTATGCGTTTTTTGCTTATACTTTCGCTTCCTCAATAGCGATAGCCAGGGTAGCATTACTAACCATCAGCCTATTGGTAGCGTTCTTTGAAAAGCCGAATTAAACATTTGCACAGAATTTCAATACCGTGGCGGTAGCCTCACACTTTGCTGCGGTACCACAGCGACTTCCTGCGGTAGCACAGCGACTTCCTACAGTAGCACAGCGACTTCCTGCGGTACCACAGCAACTTCCTGCGGTAGCACAGCAAGTTCCTGCGGTAGCACAGCAAGTTCCTGCGGTAGCACAGCAAGTTCCTGCGGTAGCACAGCATTTTCATGCGGTAGCACATTATATAGTAAAACCAAATAAATAAATCAATAATATCTCGGCTGAAAGGCCACAAAAACAAAAACAAAAAAATGAGAAGCACACGAATTCCCCCAACCCAATCAGCATTCAACACCTATATTCAGGCTGCGATTGCATTTTTAACCCTAATCCCTGCGGGCGGAGTGGCCAATGGCCTCAGGCTTGGCCTCACTGCCCAAAACCTCACCGACCTAGGTGATATGCTACTGCTGTGGTGGACCAATCCGCCAGCCGCACCCGGCATTTACCAACGCCACACCGACCCTGGCAGCAAAACCAAAAACACCACCGACGAGGTGAAACTGTTTATGAAGAACTACCGGACGCTGTTTAACCCCATGCTGCGAACCATGGCCGGCAGCACTGCCATCACCGTGAGCGACCGCAACAAGCTGAACATTGCCCAGCCCGGCACATTGCCCACCCACCATACCATTCCGATTTCTGAAGGGGTAACGGCTCGTATTATTTCCATTGGCGGTGGCAGCCTCCAGTTTACTTGCCGTCCCGACGGGCTAAGCAAACGAGGCAAAAAGGCTCAGTATGCCGATACCATACAACTTGACTACACTCTTTCCGATTCGGCCACCCTATTTGAGATACCCACCTGCGAGTTTCCGAAACTCATTTCGACGAAATCATCGTTTACACTGCCCTTAGGGCCAAACAAATCGGGCAAATATATATTCATAAAAATGCGATGGGCAAACAGTAAAAACCCCGCTATCAATGGCCCATGGGGTGCAATGATTGTTATGCTGGTAGGCTAATAATTTGACAATAGGTTTCCAAACGCCTCAAGATTGATTCTTGGGGCGTTTTTGTTGGGGGGGGGGTAGGGAGCTGCTGAATATTTTTTGTGTATTGGAATTGAATAATTTATATTTTTGGAGTCGCTTATATTAACATGTTGCAGGAAACCATAGAAACGCACGATACAACTATATTTTTTACCGTTCGTGCTTTGACAAACCAACATTCGATACAACAACAACATAAATAACAAAAAATGAAAAAACTATTACTACTATCATTGACAGTTTTTACCCTAATAGCTAAATCTCAAACATCAGTTTATCATCCGTTTCCTGATTCAGGTGCCGTTTGGAGCGTAACAAGCAATTGGGGCTGTTTTACTTTTGAGTCTTACCCAAGGTACTACACAATTCAAATGGAAGGAGATACTTTGATTGGAGGCATTCAGTATAAAAAACTTGCTACCCCAATGGTAATATTTCATTCAGAAGGAAGTTGTAATATGTATGGTACATGGACAGAACCTGGTTTTTATTCTGGCAGTATCAGACAAGATACTTCGCTTAAAACGGTATTCATTGTTCCTCCTTCCGACAGTGTTGAACAAGTACTTTATGATTTCAATTTGCAAGTGGGAGACACAGTTAAAGGGTATGTTGGCCCTGGAAGTTTAGGAGATGATATTGTACTTTCTGTTGATTCTGTTTTAGTAGGTAATTCTTATCGTAAACGCTGGCTAACAAACGAGATGTATCAAATTTATTGGATAGAAGGTATAGGTTCAACCTTTGGGCTTCTTGAACGTAGTTGGGGAAATGCGGTGTGTCCACCACCTCCCCACCTTAGTTGCTTTAGTCAAAACGATTTGCCTCTTTACCCGAGCACAACCACAACTTGTACTTTTATGCAGTGTAATTCCACCTTTTCACTTATACCAAATGACACAATAGCCCATAATTGGATTGTAGTTAGCAACATTTCAGGAACCCCTCCATTTACTTATTCTTGGTCGTGGGGAGACGGAACCACGGACACTTCCGCATTTCCTTCTCACACATATGACACAGCAGGTTATTACACAATATGCGTTACAGTTGCGGACAACGAAGGCTGCACCACATCATATTGTGATTCATCAACATATTTGTATAAAACGGATGCTGAAATGGTTTCGGTAAATGTCCATGACAGCAGTTTACCTGTGGGTATTTCGGCAATATCCTCCAATGAAAGGAAGTTAAAACTCTCTCCAAATCCTGCTAAATCGGTACTCAATATTCAATCACCTTCAAAACAAGTCAGACTAAATGACCTTTCAGGCAAAACCCTCCTAACAATCAAACTCAATAAGGGCAAAGCGGACGTGGATATTTC
The DNA here is from genome assembly GCA_947475205.1 of Bacteroidota bacterium. Taxonomy (GTDB): domain Bacteria; phylum Bacteroidota; class Bacteroidia; order JAIBAJ01; family JAIBAJ01; genus JAIBAJ01. The sequence goes on along the minus strand of CANJNG010000033.1, from coordinate 17,837 downwards.
CAATCTCGACAACGGCATTTACTTCCTCCAAACCGACAACGGCCAGACGCAAAAACTCATCATTCAACACTAAACCCCACCGACAGTGGCACGAAAGGACAGAAGAACAGCCGAGAACAAAAGATATACTAGAGCCGCCCGTGCTTCTTCCGACAGGTTGGTGTCCCGTTCGAACGGGATTCGGTGCTTCGTTGGAAGTTCGGTGGGAGGTGGCCCTCGGATATCTTCCACACGTTAGCTGCAACCTTAACGACAAGCGAGAACGACAAATGACAACGACAGACATGAGAAAAATAATTTTACAACTGACCTTAGCATTTAGTGTATTGCTTATCGGTATCAATAACACCTTCGGACAAACATTGCTTAAACAATTGAGCAGAGGCAATCTTGAATTTAAACTTTATGACAATGGATTTAAGCTAACCGATTTGGGACAAAATCAAACTTTACTAGAAACATATTCAAGCGGTAGTAATTTGCCTTTGGGCTTTGCAAGCTATCCTAATTCAACGGTTGATTACAGCACCTATATTTATTCCATAATTAAAGATAGTTTACCTGCCTATCAATGGTGGACTTCTCAATTAACTACATGGAACTCTGTTGACTCTTTATACACAGTTAATGCATCGTTTCAAAATACTGCCAACAGCGAAATAATGCAACTCAAAGTGCAATTGATTTCAGATACCAGAATGAAAGTTGAAGTCAATAAAGTAAACCCTGTTGCCGAACCCTGGAAATTCAGAACACGGCTACGGCTTAAACTTTTTCCTGATGAATATTTTTTAGGATTTGGTGAACGTATAGAGGGGGTGGCCTTCAGGAATAAGAAAATGCTTAACTGGATAAGTGAAAGCAGGGTAGGCAACCAGCCATGGCCTAATCCTGAAAATCAGGGAAATTTCCGTGTGCCGTTTTACCTTTCTACCCGTGGCTATGGTTTGCTCATCCACGAAAATTCTTGCAGTTCTTTTGACCTTGGCGAAAGCAATGCAAACATTAATGAATTTGCTGTATGGGACCAACAATTGAGTTTTACAGTTTATACAGGTAACACCCCTGCTGAAATAATTGAGAATTATACCGAAGATGTTGGAAGAATACTAAGAACCCCTGAACCTTGGGTATTTGGAGTGTGGATGATGACAAAAAACAGAAATGGTCTGCAAACCGATACGGACAGGTCTGATTACGTTGCCCAACTTTTAAGAAATGACAGCATCCCATGCAGTGCATTGTTCCATCATTACTGGTCAGAAAAAATCAATAACATTTTGAGTATAACCAATGGCTGGGTATTAGACCAGGCTAAGTGGCCAAATTATTCTGCCTTGGCAACCAATCACCATAATCAGGGATTTAATCTTCTGCATTATTACTGGCCTTATATTTTTAATAATGATGCTGAATACAGTTATGCCAATCAGCAAGGCTATTTTATGAAGAATAATTCGGGAACAACCTATCTGAATCAATGGTTGGTGTGGTTTAATCAGGTAGCCGAACCCGACCTCACAAGGCAGGTTGTCAGAAATTGGTATAAAAGCTATTTGATGAACAACGCATTTAACTTGGGCAGCCATGGCTGGATGGCAGATTTTGGAGACCATCACCGCATTGAAATGGTTGATTCAGCAAATACAAATCCTTATGCCATGCACAACGAATATCCCCTGTGGTGGGCAAAAACCAATCAGGAATTTTGGGAACAAAACAAACCCGATGGCGACTATATTTATTTTATGCGGGGCGGGTGGACAGGTATGCAAAAATATTCGCCCATTATGATTGGCGACCCTGTGTTTGATTGGAGCGACCGTGATGGAATTAAAAGTGTTATCAATACTAATTTATCAGCGGGTGTTTCCGGTCATCCTCTCGTTTGCCAACACTTTGCAGGCTATTCTTATGACTTTGTTCCGCCTAACACAGAAGAACTCTGGATACGATGGCTTGAACTATCAGCGTTAATGCCTGTATTATGGTCGCACGAAGGCGATGAACTCTATTTTGGAAACCATCCTGTTTTTGACCAATCACCACAGACATTGCAAATGCTTAAGAAGTATGCCAAGTTGCATGTTCAATTCTTCCCATACATCTACACCTTAGTTAAGCAAGCCAAAGAAACGGGCGTTCCCATTACCAGACCACTTTATTTGCATTACCCAAATGATGTAAATACCCTGTCCGTTACCACACAGTTTCTTTTGGGCGACCGCGTTATGGTTGCCCCTGTTGTTGACTCAGGTGCAGTAAGCCGCAGCGTATACTTTCCTGAAGGCAACTGGTATGACTTCTGTAGCGGTGTTCTTGCTGCAACGGGTCCAACAACCTTGACTGTAGATGCTCCCCTTGACCATCTTCCAATATATGTAAAAGAAGGAACTATCATTCCTTTGTATAACCAACCGCATATTGAAACGCTTGTAAAAAATGTGTCGGGAGTAAATGACTTTCAATATGCCGACAGCACCATGGAGTTTAGGTTTTATGGTTGCGGAACTGACCAGTTTCAACTTTGGGATGGAACCGATGTTGAAATGCACCGATACACAGGGCAAGATTCCGCCACCTCAGTTACGGGTGGTCATCCCCGGCAATACACTTCGTCATTCATACACGACAATTCCTTGAATTGCATAACAGGTTTATTGGAACTTGGCGACAGAATTACATTGAATGTTTATCCAAATCCAACTTCAGGTCAGGCAACGGTTACAATTGACGTTGCACAACTTACTACAACCCGAGTTGATATTTACACAATAAATGGTGTGTTGGTGAAAACAGAAACTCTGAAAATTACATCCGGTATTACGAACAAAGAAATTGACATCAGTAGTTTAGCCAGTGGTATTTATATGTTGACAGTTTCACAAAAGAACTCATCCAAAACATTCAAAATAGTTAAACATTGACGACAGAAAAACAGCAAGGCAGCCGCTAACGTGGGCTTAGCGAACTGAGAAGCACTCACGAATACCAATAAAAAAAATAAACAAGCATGAGTAAAGCGGGCGTGCAGTCAAAACTTCAACCTTTTATGCTTTTAATTAACTTTGGTGCGGTGCAACAGTGAAGTGCTTTTAATTGCCCGGCCTTCGCCAAGCCCTCAACCATCAGCTGCAACCTTAATACGACAACAAACAATGAGAAAAAGACCAGTATTAATACCGACAAGACATCTATTTTTTTTAGCGGCACTTTTAATCTATAGTATCAACATTCAGGCACAAGCCATTTGGGATAATACTTCATTTGTTCACCGACAAAATCAACAAATGCTTGATGGCCAAAACAACTTGATTAAATTAGATGGTGTAAATCTTGGTGGATGGTTAATGTGGGAAGGCTGGGTTTGGGGTGGCGGCTTCACAGCCGAGAAAGATATTAATTCAAATATGCAGAGCATAATTGGTAGCACAGCCACAACAGCATTTAAAGACTCTGTTTATAAAAACTATGTTACCCGAGCCGACATTCAAAAAATATCCGAAGAATGTTTCAATGTGGTTCGTATTCCATTTAATCACACATTGCTCGAAGACGACTTTACACCTTATGTATACAAACCTGTGGGTTGGGCTGTTCTTGACAGCGTTTTAAAATGGTGCGAAGACTATAATGTTTACGCAGTTCTTGACTTGCATGCTGCACCAGGTGGACAAAGCACATCATTCATTGCCGACCCCGACCTTTTTATAAACCTTTGGAATGGAACAATTAATCAAAATCGGACAAAAAGACTTTGGAAAGCAATTGCTGACAAATATAAAAACCGTGGTATTATAGCTGGTTATGACATTCTGAACGAACCAAATGTTGCTCCAAGTTTAGATATGCTTAATCTATACGAGGCAATAATAGACAGTATAAGGTCGGTCGACACCAATCATATGCTGTTTATTGAAGGTAACAACTATGCTCAAGATTTCTCCATGTTCACTTCTTTGCCCGACCCAAATATGTGTTTTGAATTCCATATTTACCCTTGGTTCTTCAACAATGCCGACTCCATTGCTGCCCATGTTAATGTTTACACTTCATTATCAAATTCGCTCAATGCTCCAATTTGGTGCGGAGAATTTGGAGAAAATGATTTAACACATTTAGACACCACTCTTATGATACTTAACGACCCTATTTGTAAGGTTAGTGGTACAGCCTTTTGGACTTGGAAAAAAATGAAACAAACAGCTCAGTATCCATATTATTACGGAATTGACAACACAACGGATTGGAATAAATCTATAACCTGGATTTGCAATACTAGTTCACCTGTTCCGACACTTACCGAAATGCAAAACGGCATAAGTGATTTCATAAACAATTCGAAGTTCCAAAATTGTTCTGTTGACACTTCTATTTCAAATTTATTAAAGGTGTGCAATCCAACAGGTATGGAGAGTTTTGCTAAACAAGAAAACTTTGTTGTTTATCCAAATCCATTTACTGTTTTGGTAAATGTAAAAAGTAACGAGCAACAGTTATATTACGAATTAATAAATGTAAAAGGACAAACAATTTGGACGGGAAAACAAATAAACAACCAAGATTTTTCATCATTGACATCCGGCTTGTACTTTCTAAGAATGCATAAAAGCAATTCGACACAGACAACAAAACTGATTAAGAATTAATACTAATGACGGACAGCAAGGCAGCAGCTAACATATTAGGCTTAAACGCAGCTTGTACTCAAGGTGCGATTTAAGCTCTTGTTGAACGAAGCCTACCTCCCTTCCGAGAAAATCTCCCCTAATGTTTAATCGGACAGATTATTGGTCTAGGGTTAATTTCCGACAAATTCTAACCTTACTGTTTATTCCACGAAGTATTCCTTACATTTCATCAAAATTAATTTCCGACAATACCCTAAATCTGTCATTGCTAAGTGTAAATTAATCCCCTTACCTTTGGTCAATTAAATTCATCAAAAAATGAACAAACTATTACTAACCCTTTTATTCGGCACTTTAGGTTTCAACCTCTTTGCCCAGTTTGATGTAACCATTACCTCAAATATGGTAACATCCTGTAATGATTCTGATATTGTGCTAACGGCCACGCCCACGGGAGGCCTTGCACCTTATACTTATGTATGGCGAGAACAGACTTGGCCAGCTCCGCCTGCAATTGTGGGTACAAGTCAAGTGGCTACAGGGCTTGGTTCGGGGCAATATTCAGTTACGGCATTTGATGCAAACAACGATTCTGTTACAACCTATACGTATATACAATCAATGGTGCAGTTTTATGGCTACACCAGTCCGGCTATTTGCCCATTATCGAATGGAAGAATATATCTGAATATTTACGGACAAGGTGTACCTCCTTACACAATAGCCTATAGTAATGGTGTTACCCATAGCGGAGTTACCGGAACTGTAGATAGTTTGCTCGGCCTCGCATCGGGTTTATATCAAGCTATTGTTACGGATGCTAATGGTTGCTTTACCTATAACAATGGACAAACCACTTCGGAAGATTCGGGAATGGTAGTTGGGCAATCGAGCAATATTTTAGCAAACCTTACTACTACGGCTTCTAATTGTGCTGATGGAACAGCTACTGCTGCACCAACGGGCGGAACTGCACCATATACCTATATCTGGAGTTGCAACCCGCCGCAATATGGAGCTACGGCCACGGGGCTTCCGCCTTATAGTATGAGTTACACTCAGGTTACTATTTCAGATGCCGACGGATGTTCTCAAACCGATTATGCCATCGTTCAACAAGGGCCAAATTTTGTTGCGGCCACCACCAACACTACTCCTTCTAATTGCTTTGATGGAACTGCAACCGTAATTGGTGCTTTGGGTACTGCACCCTACACGTATTCTTGGAATACCAATCCAATCCAAAATACCCAAACCGCCACCGGACTTTCGCCGTTTCTCAATACCCAAGCAACTGTTACCGATGCTCAGGGCTGTTGGGTAGTGGCGTATGCTTATGTTCCTGCCGGACCCAATTATTTACAATCTACGGCTAACTCTACTCCCGAAACCTGCTCAAATGCTAATGGAAGTGCTACGGTTAGCGTTTCGGGTGGCACATCGCCCTACGCTTATTTGTGGAGCAACGGAAACACAACTCCTTCCTTACAAGGCATGCATTCGGGCTATTACACTTTGACTATTACTGATGCTGCAGGATGCGTGCTAACGGTTAATAAGCATATCGGACAAGTTAGTCCGGTATCGGCTTATGTGTCGGCTGGGGCTGCTACTTGCAGCGATAATGATGGAACAGCTTCTGTAACTATATCGGGCGGAACACCACCTTATACTACCCATTGGAATACAGGAGCAACCGTAACTTCCATCGCTAACCTGCATTCGGGCTATTATTCAGCGAGTGTAGTGGATGCAACAGGATGCACTGCCTATGATTATAGTGTAGTACAATATCCACATTATGTTTGCGATGTGTATATTTCGGGACATGTTTATGATGATTTAAATAGCGATTGCAGCTTTGGAAGCAATGAATATGGTACTGATTATGCCTTGTTGCACGTTTCGCCTTCGGTGGGCTATGTTTCCACGGACGCAAACGGACATTATGGTTTCTATGCACAACCCGGAACATATACCATAACTCCTTACCCTATGGCTTTCCGCACTTTGCACTGCCCCGGTTCGGGCAATATTGTGGTGAATGCTGCTTCGGCAGGAACATCATACCCGGGTAATGATTTCTATGAGGATGTGGATTCATTATTCTTCAACTTGGAATCTTCATTGAGCTGTGGCGTTGCCCGCCCCGGGTTTTATCAAACCATTTATTTGGCTTACCGCAATTCGGGAACTATAGTTCAGAACGCTACTTTATCATTTACTCATGATGCAGCTGTGAGCTTTATTTCCTGCGGTTTAACAGGAAGCTATAACTTAGCTACCAACACTTATGATGCTCCGCTTACACTTATACCGCAATCGGGAAGCAATTGGGTTGCGGTTACTTTATATGTTCCTGCTTCATTGCCTATCGGTACTTCGCTTCATAATTATGTAAGCATTTCGCCCACTACTGGGGATGTGTTTGTAGCCAATAATGCCGATAGCTGCCAAGTGTATGTAACAGGATCTTACGACCCCAACGATAAAACCGTTGAACCCAAAGGCTTTGGTGCCGAAGGTTATATTTTCACTACCGATAGCATCTTGAAATACACCATTAACTTTCAAAATACAGGAAATGATACTGCTTTCACCGTGGTAATTAAAGACACTTTGGATAGCGACCTCGATGTTACTACTTTCCGATTGGGAGCAGCTTCGCATCCGGTTTCTTACACGATTGATGGAGTAGGGGTGGTAACGTTTACGTTTAACAATATTCTATTGGCCGATAGCACTCACGATGAAGCTAATAGCCACGGACAAGTTTCTTATTTTATCCATCAAAATGAAAACTTGCCATTCAATACCCAAATAGAAAACACGGCGTATATCTATTTTGATTTCAATACTGCGATTGTTACCAATACCACACTAAATACTATTTTTGAACCCTTAGGTATTAAAGGCATTAGCAATAATATTGGGATAGTGCCAAACCCTGCCACCGATGCAACTGAACTCTCCTTGGTGAATGGAAATATCACACCTTCGGCTACTGTCAAGCTATATAGCATTACAGGCTCTGAACTGAAATCGGGTTTCAAAGCCATAAATGCTAATGGCAAAATCCGCCTGACTAATCAGGGTTTGAGCGATGGTATTTATTTTGTAAAGATTACGGACGGAAACCAAAGCCTCGGAAATGGGAAGGTGATATTTAAAAGATAGGGTAGGAGGGGAGTTATAAATTATGAGTATAACTCCCTTTACTATTTCCTAATCTACATTTCTTCAACCCTCATTTCCACCCAAAACTCCAAGGTTTCGCCTGGGGCAATAAACTTTAACTGTTGCTTGCCTAAGGCAATGCTCACTTTGTCGTAATAGCCGGTGCCCGGTTCTAAGGCAGCATTATATGCGTTATTTTTTCCGCCCTCGTTAATCCACACGCCCATATAGGGGCATAGTTCGGGGTCGAAACTTAGTGCTACTGCTGTGCGGTTATTGTTCAATGAAATGGAGGCTTTGCCCGAACTATGTTTCAAATAGGCATAGTATTTACGCGATGTTTTGCTTGAAATTGGGCGAATTGCCGATAAATTAACACCTTCTTTAGTTATCGGAAAATTCACCACCGTTTCCATTTGGCCTAAAATGGCATCGGGGTGAGCAAGTTCTACTTTATGGCAGCCTTCCAAGGCTATCACCGAATGTTCATCTACAGCAAACAGGGGATGAAATGCCCAAAGTGCAGGCAGTTCAAAGCTTTCGTTGTTGGTAATGCGGTAATTAAAGCGAATGCAGTTTTCGTTTAATGTTATTTCTCTGTAAAAATCATAATTCCAAATCCGGCCTTTGGCTTTCCCAGTAATTGCATTGCTATGTTGTGCACATTCCCAAGCCTGATTCCATAGTTCGCCGTGGTCGGGCATGGAGTAATTTTTACCTTTCCAATTCAGAGTTTCTTCATCAATATTGGGGAAACATTCGTAATGGCCGCTTGAATCAAATTGGTTAAAGGTTTCTAATTGCTCAGAATTGGCCGATTGCCACAGTAGCTCGGTGTTTGATTTCTTGCAATAAATAGAAGAAACCTTCGCTCCTAAGTGCGGAATGCACGTTAAACTAAGGTGCTTGTTTTCGATATTCATGCTAAATTAGTGCCAGCAGACATAAAAGGTAATTATTTTTCATGGGAAGCATATTTAATGTATAGCTTTATTACTGAATTATGGCATCAAATGTATAAGCCCTATTGAATTTTGAGCTTGGTAAATATTTGACATATTTACAAATGCAAATATATTAAAAATTTACTTTTATGCGTTCATAACTCAAGTTTGGCTGCACTGCAAAATTCAGTTTCTAACAATATCCTGATTTCACCCTTGTGTGCCTTCCTTTCTTTAATTTGCATAAAATATATTAGCAAATGCGGCTCTGCCTTCTTTTGTCCTTAACCCTACTACTTTCGTTCACTAAAAGTGAGGCACAAAACCCTTTTCCCTTATTTTCCGACAATACATCCTGGAATGTGAAGTGGTGCTATTTCGCGGCCTACTGTTTTACCGACACCGTTTATTACGAAAAAGACACTTTGCTTTGTGGACAAACCTATTCTAAAATAAACCTTTCCAATAATGTTACGGGGTATATCCGCAATAGTGGTCAAAAAACCTATTGCCGTAAGAATAGCAATTGCTCTAACCGTGAATATTTGCTTTATGATTTTTCGCTCAGCATAGGCGATACCGTTTACACAGGAAACCATTTGTATAACACCTATCCAATAGACACTATTCCCTTCCGGCTAACTGCTATCACCAACATTGATTTTATGGGATTCAGCCGTCGCCAATTTGAAATGACTGCCATTACCAATTCAGTTGGCAATCCCGAAGGAGCTTCCATGCACTGGGTTGAAGGCGTTGGATCCGACATTAACCCCTTTCATTCTTTTTTCTGCTTAGAAACCTCCTTTTGCGAATCGTCATACCAAACACTTTGTATGAGCCAAAACGGAGTTCAGCAATACCAAAACCCCGATGTTACCGGGTGTTTAATCGAAGGCTTGGGAATAACCCAACCCGTCTCTGATAAAATCAGTGTATTTCCAAATCCCTTTAGCCGTAGCCTGTTTATTTCAATGCAAAATATTCCAGAGCCTGAAAGTGTGAGCATCTATAACGCTTTCGGTAGCTTAGTGGAAAGTTATACCGAAATAAACCTGCAAAGTGGGAGCATAGAAATTGGCAAAAATCTGCCTCCCGGAATGTATTGGTTAAGCCTGAAATCAGAAGCAGGATACAGTACCCTCAGGATAATAAAGGATGGGGAGTAGTTGTTGGATTAATTAAGGAATGAGTTTTCCCTCAGCTGATACAGCCGGCAATTGTTAATTTTTAATTATTAAATCTGTCTCCTGGGTTTGCACTATTTCTTCGGTATCTGCTTTATAGATATAAGCAATTACTTTCAAGTTCTTCTTCACCCAATCACTGCCACGTATTAGCTGATATCCTTTCTTAATTTTCTCATTTGCAGCAAAGGTTTTGCTACCCAGGCTTTCGCCGTAAGTGCCTGCAAAACTACCTCGCAAAACATGTTGATGCACATAAAACTCAACGGTTTTAGGTGGAGGCAGCGAATAATCCTTTTGCCAATTAATAATACTGTCCTCAATTACAAACACGCCTAATTTGTATTCGCCAGTAAGTTCAGTGATAAACTTTGTTTGAACGTATGTGCTAATAGAATCGGAAGCGGTAGTGTAATACGCTTTCACTTGTAAATCAATACTGGGTTGTACGCTAAGTAGCCCTGAAACTGCACTTTCCCAATCGTTTCGATCTAATATTTTAGTGGCATTAAATGCTTTTCTGTTCACCATTCCGCGGGGGAGTCCGGCGTTTGACGCACCAAAATACTGGTCTATTTCGTTGCCTGCCGTGGTTCTAAAATCATAGGTAAACTCGCCTGTTCCATCATTCAATGGTTCGGCAAACTGTTGGCTAACGTGTAAAGCCATCACTACTACTTTTTCAGGATACGCTTCATGAATTTCCATTGCGATTTTAGCCGCAGCAGGGCAATTTCCGCAGGTGTGACCAGTGAAATCTTCAATTAATATTTTCTGGGTAGCAACAGCATTGTCATCAAACTTAACGGTATCAAGACCCGTTGCGGTAGAGGTTTCCTTAAAAGGAGGTTCTATTTTGTTGCAGCCGGTTTCTATCAACGCAAAAATGGTAAATCCAAATAGTAAAAAGCGAATATTCATTGGGCAAAAATAGCGAAGATGTATCAAATAGATTTATTTCTTCTTCTCGGGCGGCACCATTGCGGCCAAGTCCTCAATTGCATTAACCAATACATCCAGTTCGCGGGTGGTGGTGTAAACATGAGGTGTAACCCTTGCACCGTTCACTTTTCCCCAAATAACGGGCGAAGTATGAATTTTGTATTTCTCAAAAAGTTTGGATTCAATTTCAGTTGCTGTCCAGCCTTCGATAGAAAAGTTACACAATGCCCCGCTAAATTCAGGCTTTAGCGAAGTATTCAAACTTACTTTCGGGATTTGAGCAGCTTTGGTGGCCCAATAGTTTTTTAAGAAAAACAATCGTTCCTGCTTTCGCTTAATACCAATGGCTAAATGAAAATCAATAGCTGCACCAATAGCCATTTCGGCAGCAAATGAGCGAGTTCCCAAACTTTCAAACTTGTGTATATCCTCACTCTCGGGATTATCGTTCGAGAGCAATGGCCAAATCTTAGCAATTTTATCCTTTTTGATATACATCATTCCCGTTCCGAATGGAGCACATAGCCATTTGTGCAAACTGGTAGCATAATAATCGCAATCTAAATCAGCGATTTTATAATCCAGATGAGCAAAGCTGTGAGCACCATCCACAATTACCTCGCAGCCTTTGCTGTGGGCCAGATTGGCAATTTTCCGCACGGGCAAAATCTGCCCTGTCCAATTAATAACATGGGTTATATACACCACCTTTGTTTTATCGGTTATCGATTTCCCGAAAGCCGCCACCACTTCGTCCTCATTTTCAGCAGGGAATTTTATATCCACCCAGTTAAGCTTTATCCCGTCTCGCTTTTCCCGCTGTTTCCATGCATTTATTATGTTTGGATAATCGTATAGCGATAGCACCACTTCATCGCCGGGCTGTAATTTCATTCCAAATACAATGGAGTTAAGCCCCTCAGTACAATTGCGGTTAATGGCAATTTCGTCGGGTTTAGCACCAAGCAAATCGGCCAGCTTCCGACGAAGCGGTTCCCTGCCCTGATCTAATATTCGCCACATGTAATACGTGGGAGCTTCGTTGCTTAACTGATAGTTTCTGATATGGGCCTCCTGCACCACCTTGGGCTGGGGCGACACGCCGCCGTTGTTCAAATTAATTATATTGGTGGAAAGAGAGAAAGAATCACGCACCCAAGCCCAAAAATCTTCATCGTTACCGGCTGGAGAGTTTAAGTAATTGTCTTGAAATTCAAATTCACCGGCTTCGGCAGAATTTGTCATCCCTAAAAATGGTAAAATACCCGCTAAGGCTGTTGATTTTTTGATGAAGTTTCTTCGATTATTCATAGCTCACTATTAAAGCCAGTTTTTCTTCTGTCTAAAAAATGTTTCGCTGTCACTAAATCTGTCATTTTTTATAAATTCTTTAAACTGTTTTTTTGTCGCTGTAAATTTGTAAGGCGGAACTGTGTCTGTCGGTGTTTCCGTAATTTCTTTTAAATTATCAATATCAAGCTTGGTCGATATACTACTAATCACAAGTTGTCCTTTTGCTAATCGAATTTTCTTGACTTCCCAACTTGTCTTGTCATAGCGAGTGTTTAGAAAATAATAGCCTTTGAGTTTTTTTACAACATTGTCATAGTCTATTTGAAATAATGTATCAATATAATGAACGTGAGTTATTAAACTGTCACCGTCACGCTTTATTATCCTTTTTTCATTTGTCGTGAGGTCAACAATGGTATCGCCAGAAAGGCGTGAGGTGCTGTCAAGTTGGTTTGTGTGAACTTTATAGTCATAGTCGTAAGTTCTTTGAATTAATTTGTCGCTAATTGTAAGCGTTGAATTGTCTGCAAGACTCAAATATTGTCCTTGTAAACGCTTTGGGAATTTTGATAAATTGTCTGTGTCAGCTGGTTGTGGTTCGGTAAAAGTCACAGGCGGTTCACAAGAAAACAAACTTGTCAAAATGATAAATGTTGATATTAATTTCAGTCGTTTCATTGTCGGTTGGTGTGTCGTCCTAAAATTACCCAAAACATTTTTATCTACTTCATCAGCCTACCAATAATTAATTCTTCAAAAAACGAATCAATAGCACTTCGGCAAAAAGAAAACCTAAGGCAGCCAGCACAAACCATTTCCAAACGTTATTTCCTTTCTGAAAATTGTTAACCGTGTTGGCGATATTCGGAGCATTGGCTTTCAGTACCTCAAAATTCTTTATGCCTGATTTCTCCATTAGCTTTGTCAGTTGGCTTTCATCGGCAAACTTCAATTCACTTTCGTTGCGGTTAAAGTTAAGCGATACCACCGAAAGCGTATCCGTTCCATTCATCGCAAAATAATTCCCGGCCTGACGAATTTGTCCGTGCAAGTTCAATTGCAGGCTGTTGTTATCGAAGGTTTGTTCGGGAATGAACTCAAAGCCTTTCTTCCCAATAATTCGCACCGATGTTTCCGATTTAGATTCGGGAGTTGGGAGAGTAAAACGATTGTTCTCGCCTATTTCCTGAAACAATTCGCTTTGCGGAAGGCTGTTTAAGGCAATGTTGAATAGCGTTGGAACAAATAAAGCATGCTTAGTGAAATTATTCGATGCATCAGCCAATGGCGAAGTAAGCAAATAGGTATTTGTTTGCGTTGATTTCAAAAGAAAAGCATCGCCATTAGTCAAAGTCAAAAGCTTTTCGGCAGGCATACCAGAACTCAAACCAAAGTGCTGAAACACCAAGGGTAAATCTACATTGGCATCCTTAGAAGTAAATACATGCTTGTAAATGTCACTCTGAAATTCAATCCCTTTCACTTTGGCGTTTAAAGTATCCAAAGCAGTGATAGCAGGTAAACCCGATAAGGTCAGAAACTGATTGTAAGTGCTAATGTCGGCTGTTTCGGATGGAATAAGCAAAACGCTATGTCCGTTTTTGATATAGGTGGAAAGTTCCTGTTGTAAGCCACTCGAAAGTTGCTTTACATCACTCAAAATCACCAAATCATTATTCCGAAACGATTCATATTTTAATGCCCCAATGGCTTCGGCACTATATTTCACGGCAGGTTCGTCTTTAAACAGAGAAGCAAGAGCTTTCGGTTCTTTCCCTTCAAAAATACACAGCACACGAGTTTCGGCAGCTACGTGAAATGAAAAGAAAAACTCATCGTCATACACCACAGGGAAGTCAGTAATTTCAAGCACCGCACTAAAAAATCCGGGCTTGTCCACTTTAAATTTCAGTTCAGTAATAATATCTTGTCCGGCTCCAACGCTCACCGATGACAAAGCTTTTTGCACACCGTTTATCTGCAATTTAATTGGAATATTCTCCCGATTGTCGCTGCTGTTATTTACAATCTTAATCTTTAGTTCAGCGTCGCTTCCCGGACTGTTAATTGGTGAGGCAAACCAGCAACTGTCGATATACAAGTTGGGGGCAACGTTGGCCTTTAAAGGAACCAGATAAATGTTTGCCGAGGTATCAATCCCTTTCAAATTCTCGGAAAGCATTCCGTTTTGGAAATCAGAAATTACAAATATATCCCTGCTCTTTTCGCCAGAATAGTTTAAGGCATCGGCCTGACGTTTCAGTATCTTCTCTAAGGACTGACTTGCCGGTGAAATCTTAGCTTCGTCAAGCATCTTCTGAAAATCATCTTTATTAAGCAAATGCTGATGGCGAGGTTCAAAATCATTAGTCAATAATTGTAACACATCTGCCGAACCGTAAGCCTTTGCAATTTCAGAAGCCCTGAGCGAAGCCTCATCGAGCAACAACCCTTCTTCGTTTACCTGTTCCATGCTAAACGAATTATCCATAAAAATGCTTACCGCCCGCTTTGCACCCATTTCTCCAGATACCCTGTTCTTCAGGTAAGGGTAAGCAAAAGCCAATACCAAACAGGTAATAAATAATATTCGGGAAGCCAACACCAATAAGTGTTTCAGCCTATTCTTGCTTTGTTTTTCTATCTTAACCTGTTTCAGAAAACGGATGTCGGAGAAATAAACCGTTTTGAACCGTCTGAAATTAAAAAGGTGGACAATTATGGGAATCGCAACTGCAAGAAGTGCCGCCAAGAAAGCCGGATATACGAAACTCATCAGTGGCAAAGGTATTAGGAAATAGGTGTAGTTGGCAATGTTCGCATCAAACTTCATTGCCTACCAAATTAGCTGTTAGATTTGCGGCCTAAGAATCAATGCACCGAAAATTGACTAGCATATTTTTAACCGTAAATAGAAATAATTAGCTGTTGCGATGTTTTTCAATTCTTTAAATTTCGCACTCTTTTTTCCGGTTGTTTATTGTCTGTACTGGTTTGTTACCAACCGAAATTTAAAAACTCAAAATATACTGCTGCTTCTCGCCAGCTATTTCTTTTATGCCTGTTGGGATTACCGATTTCTGTTTCTGCTCATCTTTTCCACCCTGCTCGATTATTTCACCGGGATTAAAATGGCTGAATCGAAAACCAAGCCGGAGAAAAGCCGTTGGTTTTGGATAAGTGTAGTCGTTAATCTTGGCTTTCTGGGCGTGTTTAAATACTATGATTTTTTCATTACCTCCTTTGCCGAAAGCCTGAATTTATTGGGCTTCAAAGCAAATGTTATAACCCTAAACTTTATTTTACCTGTCGGCATTTCATTTTATACCTTTCACGGCCTGTCGTATGTAATAGATATCTATAAGGACAGAATAAAACCCGAGCGAAACTTCATCGACTATTCTGTTTTCGTAAGCTTTTTTCCCTTGCTTGTTGCCGGGCCCATAGAGCGGGCAACACACCTATTACCTCAAATATTAAAGCCTCGCCAGTTCGATAAAGCAAAATCTGTGGACGGCCTCCGACAGATTTTGTGGGGATTATTTAAGAAAGTAGTTATTGCCGATAACTGTGCCACCTATGCAAACCTAATATTTAACAACTGCAGCGACTATTCAGGGGCAACACTATTCTTAGGCGGAGTGTTTTTTGCCATCCAAATCTATTGCGACTTTTCCGGATACTCAGATATTGCATTAGGCACTGCCCGATTGCTTGGAATAGAACTGCTTCAAAACTTTTCATTTCCCTATTTCTCCCGCGATATTGCAGAGTTTTGGCGAAGATGGCATATTTCACTCTCATCTTGGTTTCGCGACTACTTATATATCCCATTGGGTGGAAGCAAAGGTGGAACCCTCATGAAAGTCAGAAATACCTTTATCATTTTCATAGTAAGCGGTTTTTGGCATGGAGCCAACTGGACCTTCCTGGTTTGGGGAGCTTTAAACGCTGTATATTTTCTGCCATTGCTTTTACGGGGCAGCAACCGCGAAAATTTAGAAATAGTTGCCAAAGGGCGTATTTTTCCATCCATCAGAGAGTTTATAGAAATGACCGTAACATTTGCATTAACAGTGCTGGCCTGGATTTTCTTTCGGTCTGAAACTATTCATCAGGCCACTGCCTATATAGTAGAGATGGCTTCTGGACTTTTAAGCAAAGCCACATATATCCAATGCCTGAATTTATGCTATTGGGAAATCGATCACAAATTATTATTACTCATAGTAATCTTCTTCGCCATCGAATGGCTTGGCCGAGAAGGACGGTTTGCACTCGCAAATTTTGGAAACTTTGCAAATAAGCCCCTCCGTTGGATGTTTTACTTGGTGCTTATTCTTTTGATATTCATTTTCTCGGGCAGCGAGCAACAATTCATTTATTTTCAATTCTAAATTCATCAAATGAAATTCTTCCTTGCTGAATTCCTAGGCTTTTCACTTCTTCTCTCAGTTGCACTTTATTTGGGTTCCTTGCATTATGGTTCTCCCGTAGCAAGTTCCGATTTCCTCGATGCCATCATCGATAAGAATGCCATTTTAGACACCACCCCATCCCCCCGGCTTATCTTCTGCGGAGGTTCAAACTTAGCTTTCGGAATCGATAGCAAAGAAATTGAATCTAAGATAGGTATGCGGGTTGTAAACCTGGGGCTAAACGGAGCTTTAGGTTTAGAATTTATGTTGAATGAATTAAGAGCTTCCGTTAAACCAAACGATATAGTAATCCTCTCCATCGAGTACTACTTAGGCATCGAAGGCGACTACAAAACCAAAAAAGCAGCATCCAAAAACTTTCCCAAAGCATTAGCATTTTATCATCAAAACCCCTATCAGGAAATAAACCTTTTTGTCGATAATATAACCAACGGATTGAAATCAAACGTAGAAGCAATCACAAATCCAGCCGAAATTGAACCCAATACCACCGACAACATATATACCCGAAAAGCCTTTAATCAATATGGCGACATAGTTACACATTTAGATTTAGCCCCCTCGGCAACATTGGCCGATAGAAGCAAAAAAACATATAAGCACTATCCCGGAATTACCCTCTTAAACCAACTTGCCGATTTCGCACACAACCACCACTTTAAAGTATATTGGCTCTACCCAAATTTCCCGCAATCTGAATACGACATTAACCGCAGCGTAATCGAAAAGTATGCATCAGATATATCAAATGAACTCCGAATCCCCATCTTAAACTCCCCCCAAGACTTTGTTTTTCCCGACAGCTTGTTTTTCGATACCGTTTATCACCTCCGCCGAACAGGCCGTAAACAACGAACAGAGATGATTATCTCAATCTTGCAAAAGAATCATATTGGAGCAAATCAGTAAAAGCTCAAAATCAGCACATCCACACAATAATTTCTTTTTGGAGCAGAACCCTTAGCATTTCAAACCAACGTTTGGGTCCTGCTTTCCGTTACAAGTCCGCCACCCGCACAAACCCCTCCCACTTCGGGCTTTCCACTGCAATCAGGGCTATGCCCGTAAGGACAGCATTTCAAACGTTCAGTTGCCAACGACGCAGTCCTCTTGGGTGCCTTTATAAACAAAACACTTACCCAAAATACCCATCCGGCGGCAGGTATTTACTCTCCCCCTTCCAAAGGGGGAGCTGGAGGGGGTTTCAAAACAAAATTCCATTTT
>CANJNG010000032.1 GCA_947475205.1 Bacteroidota bacterium | reverse complement strand
TTGAGAAAGGTGGCTGAAGGGAAAAATAAAATGTCGGTAATAAATGCTGTTAGAAATAAACTTGTACTCAGAATCTTTGCTTGTGTAAGGGACAAAAAATTTTATGAAAAAAATTATCAGTACGATGTAAAACGAACATAGAAATCGGGTAGAGTCGTCCAACTGCCTGAATTTTCAGGAGAAATATCGGTAAAGACTGAAACGCCATTACGATAAAATTGCCCATTCTTTTCGCGAAGTTTATCTTCGGCAATTATGGTACTTAAATCGGGTGAACGAAGCGAAACCTTTTCAGCTACATTGAATAATTCAGGAAAATGAGTAGAGAGTGGTTGCCCGCCGTGGCTTATTTGTGCTGAAGTAAAAAGTGGTGAAAGAGATGCTGCAAAAACAAATGAGTAGAGAAGTTTTTTCATTTTTTCGTGGCCAAAAGTATTGGCTTTTGTGATTTGGAGGTATGCTAAAAATTAGGATAGCATATGAGACCGGAAGAGAGATAAGGTTTAGAAATTGTTTAAGGATTTAGTAGAATTAAATTCCTACATCCCAACACCCACTTCACCTTCCTTCAATTTCTCGGCATTTTCGGCCATTTGCAAGGCATCGAGCATATCTTGAATATCACCATTTATAAATGAAGGAAGGTTATACCCGGTAAACCCTATTCGGTGGTCGGTTATTCGACTTTGCGGATAGTTATAAGTGCGAATTTTAGCAGAACGGTCGCCTGTGCTAACCATTGTTTTACGCTTTTTGGCTACCTCATCCATTCGTTTGTTGTATTCAATATCGTACAATTTTGTGCGGAGCATCTGCAAGGCCATTTCTCTATTGGCCAACTGCGACCGGGCTACTTGGCACATAATCATAATACCACTAGGCTTGTGAAAAAGCTGAACCTTAGTTTCTACTTTGTTTACATTTTGCCCACCAGCACCACCCGATCGTGATGTTTGATATTCCAAATCGGCGGGGTTAATCTCAAAGTCCATTTCTTCGGCTTCAGGAAGAACCACCACGCTGGCGGCCGAAGTATGTACTCGGCCTTGTGTTTCGGTTTGAGGCACACGTTGTACCCGATGCACACCTGATTCGTATTTCAAAATCCCATAAGCACCATCGCCTTTCACATCAAAAATTACCTCTTTGTAACCTCCTGCGGTGCCTTCATTAAAATCCACCACTTCAATTTTCCACCCTCGGTCTTCTATGTATCGGGTGTACATTCTGAATAATTCTCCGCAAAATATACTGGCTTCATCACCACCCGTTCCGGCCCGCAACTCCATAACTGCATTTTTATCATCTTCGGGATCTTTCGGAATCATCATTATCCGAACGGATTCTTCCAGTTCCGTTTTGCGGTTTTCCAATTCATCTACTTCCTCTCTTGCCAATGCTTTGAAATCTTCATCCTTTTCATTGGCTAGCATTTCCTTGGCCTGTTCAAGATTATTCAGTATTGTTTCATACTCCTTCCCGGCCAGCACTATGGGTTCTAAATCCTTATATTCTTTATTTATTTTCACAAACCGCCTCATATCGGCATTTATAGCCGGGTCGTTCATTTGGTCTTGTAAATTTAACCATCTGTTTTCAATGGCTTTTAGTTTTTCGAGCATGCTGTTTTTATGTTGCTATTTGAGAATGGGCTTCTAATACACAAATTCCCCAAATTCTGTTTTAATTGTCAGTTTCTTTCCCGTGGTTGATTTTTCGCATCGTCCAATAATCTGTGCTTCTAAGCCAAAACTTTCGCCAATGGAAATCAATTCATCGGCAAATTTCGGATTAACATATATTTCTAAACGATGCCCCATATTAAATACTTTATACATCTCGGCCCAATCGGTTTTTGATTGCGATTGAATAAGTGAAAATAAAGGTGGGATTGGAAAAAGATTGTCTTTTATAATGTGAATATTATCTACAAAGTGTAGCACTTTTGTTTGTCCCCCGCCGCTGCAATGCACCATTCCGTGAATTTCATTTCGCAATGATTTGAATATCTCTTTTGCAAGGGGTAAATAGGTTCGGGTAGGAGAAAGTACCAACTTTCCGGCATCTACCTGAAAGAAATTACTTTTATAATCAATCTCAACTTTATCGGTTACCAATTTACTGCCGCAGAATACTACTTCATCGGGCAAGCCACCATCAAACGATTCGGGGTATTTAGTTTTGTAAACCGAGCTAAACACATCGTGGCGAGCTGAAGTGAGGCCGTTGCTGCCCATTCCGCCGTTGTATTCAGTTTCGTAATTTGTTTGTCCGAATGAGGAAAAGCCTACAATGACATCGCCAGCCTGAATTTTGGAATTATCAATAATATCTTTTCGTGGAAAACGGGCGGTAACGGTACTATCTACAATTATTGTCTTTACTAAATCGCCCACATCGGCAGTTTCGCCACCGGTGAGGGTAATGTCTATTCCTTTATCCCGAAGCATTGCCAAAAACTCTTCCGTACCGTCAATTATGGCCTTTATAACTTCGCCAGGTATCAATCCTTTATTTCGTCCAATGGTGGAGGATAACAAAATTTTATCGGTAACGCCAACACAAAGCAAATCGTCCGTGTTCATTACTATAGCATCCTGAGCTATTCCTTTCCACACCGAAATATCACCTGTTTCTTTCCAGTATATATAGGCTATTGACGATTTAGTACCCGCACCATCGGCGTGCATAATGTTGCACCAATCAGCATCTCCACCCAGCAAATCAGGAATTACCTTGCAAAATGCTTTTGGGAAAAGCCCTTTGTCTAAATCCTTGATGGCATTATGCACATCTTCCTTGGCTGCCGAAACGCCGCGTTGAGTATATTTTAAAGTGGAAGACAATTTCTGAGCAAGTGATTATTTATGTAGTTATATAAATTTCGGGGCAAAAGTAAACCCGAGAAGGCAAATATGTAGGCATTAAAATGGTGTTTTCTGAAAATATAATTACACAACCTTTTTCTGCAATTATGTAATTTGTCATCTGCAGAATCGTTTACTATTCATCTTTCTGTTAATCACAATCATTCCCCCTCCCTCCTACTCCATTTCCATTTCACCCATTAAATTACCTTTGTACACAATATCCTTATCAAATCTCCTTTCACTTATTTGTAAAAAGGATTATCAGCATGCCCAAACTCCAAACATTTTTCTCAAATCGCAAAGTTTTTGGAATCCTCCTGGGAATCATTATCCTGCTTCGTTTCCTCTTTCCCGAAGCCGATGCCCCCTTACTAAAACTCACTCCCGACTTAAGCGATGAAGGTTGGTGGGCAGCATCAGCTTTAAGTAAATTAAAAACTGGAACTTGGTTATTAAATGGCAAAAGTGCCGGCTTTGTGCTTGCCCCACTCTATAATGCTATACTATATATTTGGTTAAGCCTTTTTGGTGTTGGAGGATTACAGCTTCGGCTAATGCATATCCTCGTGGGCTGTGGCTCCATAGCTGCATTCCATTCCTTTGTAAAACAAACCTGGCCTCCAAAGGCTGAGATTGCAACCTTACTTTTCGCCGCCAATTTCTTCCTCTTTACCTTCGGGAGGCTGGGTTTCCCCGAGAACATCCAAATTGCCTTGCTGCTTTGGCATTTCGCCTTGCTGCCAAAAGTATTTTCCATTTCCCAAAACAGCTTAGTCCACACGTTTTGGACAGGCTTTATTTTAGGGTTAGCCTTCTTAATAAAAGTGTCCTTTTTAGCAATAATCCCTGCCATAGCAGTAGTTTGGCTAATGCTATCCTTCCGAAATGGCTTTAATTTTCAAAAGCTGGGATTACTATGTTCAGGTATCTTCATACCCATCGGCTTATGGATAGTAGCCATTTACCTCCCTCTCCGATCATCCTTCCAACTTCAGGCAGATTGGATGAACCTCGTCTTCGCCAACCCAAATCAAGCCATTTCCATTGCAAGGCTTTACAATTGGTTAATGCACTTTATTCAAGTACCCTTTCTGCTCCATCCTTCTAATTTCTTATTGGTAATCTTAGCCGCACTCTCGCTCATCCAAACTGGCAACCTTTTTAGCCTTTCCGTTTGGAAAGAAATGCCTTTAGGCTTAGCCATTGCACTATCCTTCTTCTGGGCTTGCTTTGTATTGATGCTTTTCAGCGATGGCAGCGAAAGGCGATTAGTCTTTCTCCTCCCCATGCTTTCCGTTATTGCAGCAGGTTCAGCCTTTTCATCTGAAACTCGACAGCCCTATCCCGTCGCCTTTCTATTGCTTGTATTGTTTTTCTTGCTTGGGAATATTTTTCATTTCATAATGAATCACAGTCCATTTTATTGGAAAATTTCCGGAGCATTGCTTATGCTCCTTCCATTCTTTATATACAGCAAAACTGAGCTTTCCTTTAAATTCCTACTAAATCGCACAATGCTGGCTGCATTTTATGTTTGGATTGGCTGCTATACCCTTTCGGTATCCCTATGGCTTGGTTTCGAGTGGTATGTTGGCTTCGCCGCTGTTCCGATTTTAGTTCTGGCAATAGCTTGGATAAACAAGCACCCTCATCATTCTCAATACCTTCTCGCTACCTTGATCGGTCTGAATCTGTTTCTAATGATTAACTTCCTATCGCAACCAAATTTCTCTAACAAAATTGTATCCACGAAAGCAGCTAAAGTATTGGGCACATCAAAGGTAGCCGGCCCCAACATCATCTTTGGTTTTATGCCTTATGGAAACCACATACCGCTTTATCATTCAGATATTGCACCGGGCTACGAAAAATTCTATCAGCCTAATTTAGCCATTGCTAATTTCTATGTGGATGCCTACCCCGTTTCTAAGCAAAACTACGACCCGCTACCCCTGCTCTCTGAAATTTATCAAATGGGGCGAACAACTCAGGAAGTATTTCGCGACACTGTATATAAACGGTTTGGAGGCAAAGCCGAAGTAGTAGTGATTTATGATTTGGGAAAATAATTGGAGGCATAATTAGCCTGATGGACTGATGTAAAACTGATTCCTCCCACAAGAATATTCGGATTTAAAATTCATAATGGGGCATTTGTTTCAAAACCCAAATTCTCTTATTAATTTCTTACGTTCTTTGTGGCTCATTTATGCTATTTCTCACTTTCTTATTGATATTCCTTCAGGCAGGGTATGCAAGCTATATTTTTTGGTTGCGTAAGGCTTGGAATTCCCAGCCTGAATATTTGCCCAATAAAGCATCGGCAGAGAAATTAAGCATTCTTATTCCAGCCCGAAACGAAGAACACAGCATCGGTAATTTATTGAACGACATACTACTCCAAAGCCTCCCCAAAGAGCAATTTGAAGTAATAGTTATTGATGATGCTTCCTCCGACAGCACAGCCGAAAAGGTCAGCATGTTTAAGGCTACTAATCCCACCATTTCATTAAAATATCTCCGCCTAGAAGATGAGCAAGGTTTAAATATTTATAAGAAGCGAGCCATTGCCGCAGGAATCGCATTAGCCCAAAATGACATAATTATCACCACTGATGCCGATTGCCGATTTAGTGAAGACTGGCTTAAAACAGTAGCCGGATATTTTGAGCAACACAAACCCAAAATGCTATTAGGGGCGGTGAAATTCGACAATAAACCTAAGCTTTTCAATACCTTTCAGCAATTGGAATTTTCGGCATTGGTGGCTGTAACAGCAGCATCGGCTAAACTTGGCCATCCCCTTATGTGCAATGGGGCCAACCTCAGCTATCGGAAATCGGCCTTTGACCAAGTGGGTGGTTATGGCAACGAACGTTTTGCATCGGGCGACGATATGTTCCTGATGTATAAAATAGCAAAGAAGTTTCGGGGTGGGGTGCACTTTTTGAAATCGCAAAAAGCAATGGCCACCACCGCCGCTAAACAGGATATCAATGAGTTCTTAAGCCAACGGAAGCGTTGGGTTTCTAAAAACAGATTCCTGCCCGATTGGAATACACTACTTGTGGGGGCACTCACCTATTCTGCTACCGTGTCGCTGATTATTTATTTTGCGTTGTTATTTTGCCTGCCTGTTTCCTTCGGTTGGCAAGTATTTTTTGTAGCTTTTACACTCAAGTTTATTGCAGATTATAGTTTCATTAAATCTATTGCGGCCTTTTTCTCCATATCCGACAAGCTTAAATTCGTTCCGCTAAGCTTTTTCCTGAACCTAATTTATGTGAGTTTCATTTTGATATTCTCAGCTATTGGCGGGCAATATTATTGGAAAGGAAGAAAAGTGAAATAGGCTTCTTTTTCTTCCATTAAAACTGCACTTTCAGCTATTGGTATATTTTAGATAGGAATCAGTATATACTGCTATATTACTGTTATTCTTTTAGTCTTATTTGTTTTTTGTCGCCCCCATATTGGCCTCCACTTCAATTTCCTATTACCTTTGCTCCTTAATGAAATCAGCTCCATATGGAAAGTTCTACCATAGCTTAACGGCTATTTTGCTTGTGGCCTTATATGGTGCTTACCTCTTCAAAAGCTATGCACCTTATGTAGATTATGCTGTAAATTACCAGTATATCTCTAAGGTATTGTGCGAAAACAAAGAGAAAGTAGGAAGTTGTTGCAAAGGCAAATGTCATTTAGATAAGGAATTAAAAAAATCAGCAGAAAAAGAAAGCAGTCCGCAAACTGCCGCTCAAACCCGCATATTACAGCAGGAAATTTTTACCGAAATCACCACTATTGAACTCAATCAATTTCTGCAAAATACAGAAACTTCAGTTCCGGCTTATGCCGCCAATATGCTATCGGCAGTAAAAAGCATTCTATCTCCACCTCCCCGTGTAGTATAGGTCTTATGCCACTAATAGTGGCAATTGATGCCATAATCTTAGCCTCACATTTCCTATTTTCTTACTTAAACGGAATGGATAATGAACAAAATCCGACCGTTCTTTTGCCTAATTGCGGTATTATGCTTCTTTGCTTCCAATGCCCATTCAAAAGAACAATCCTGCGACACGCTATCAGGCTGCCATTGCAATAGCCCAGATCCCAGTCCCGCAGGAATTATGATAGGCCATCCGCATCCGGCCAAAACATGGATGCTTTCCTACAGATATATGCTGATGGGAATGAGTGGTGTAAACCAAGGCACGCAGCCCGTGGACAATGCCATCGTGTTTCAATCTTACCTCATGTCGCCCGAAAAAATGACCATGAACATGCACATGCTAATGCTTATGTATGGTTTCACTAATCGGTTTTCGGTTATGGCAATGCTAAACTTTACACACAGCAATATGAGTATGACAATGCCCGAAGGTGTAAGCCATATGCATACCAGTGCAGATGCATCACCACATTCGCACGGAAACCATCACCATAGCATGGGTTTCGGCGACACCAAACTGTATGCGTTATTTGCTTTGATAAAAACCCAAACCACCACGTTCACACTCAGTGGCGGAGTGAGTATTCCAACGGGTCAGTTCAATCTGTCGGGTGAAAGCGGGAGCATGTTTGCAGGTTCGCATCTGCCCTATGCTATGCAGGCCGGCAGCGGAACAGTGGACTTTATGCCCAGCCTCACCTTTCTCAAAACCCACAGTGATTTCACATACAGCTTTCAGGCAACATCAACCATTCGTCCATTTTACAATAAAAAAACCTATAACTTGGGAAATGAATTTACACTCAACGCTTGGACAGCTTATGAACTATGGTCGTGGATGAGTGTTTCGGTGCGAGCAGAAGGCACTATATCGGGAAAAATTAAAGGTAACGACAAATTGCTTTTTTCCGTGCTTGAACCTTCGGCAGATGCTCAAAACTATGGAGGACATCGACTGTCTTCTTTTCTCGGAATCAACTTCCATATCCTAAAAGGAATTTTACCAAAACAACGCCTATCCCTCGAAGGGGGGATACCAGTTTATCAAAACCTAAATGGTATTCAACAACCCTCCAAGTTCAACATTAATATTGGATACGGAGTCACATTCTAAAATTAACAAACACTCAAAATTACTTTAAAAATGAAAAAAATCAATTCAGCACTAATTGCAACAGCCTTTGCTTTTGCCGGACTAACACTAAACTCTTGTCATTCACCTGTAAATCAACCTACACCTGCCGCAAACGGAACGCTCGAATTCCATATCCACACCAATGTTGGTGCTAATGAAGTGGAGGGACTTAACGAGGTATATCAATTAGTCGATGGGCGAAAAATATCGGTATCGAAAGCTCAACTCTATATTTCAGGTATACAATTGGTGAAAGCCGATGGAACATTTTATGATGTGGAGGGCGAAATTGTGTTGGCCCAGCAAGGAATCGAAGAATATACGGTTGGCTCTGTCCCCGCTGGAAACTACAAAGGTGTAAGATTCAATGTGGGATTAAGTGCTACTCAAAATGCTAAAACCCCCACCTCTGCTGACACTGCTTTAAACAATTCCGAAATGTGGTTTGGTTCCGCCGCCCAACCCGAAGGGTTCGTATTTATAAATTTCCAAGGAAAGATTGACACCACCACAGCCGCTAATGGCACAGAAGCTCAGATGCAGCCCTTCGTATATAAAGTTGGTACTAACGCCAATCTGAAATCAGTGATTATGCCTGAAAAGAACTTTGCAGTAAATCCAGAACAAACTGGTTTTGTGCATCTAACAGCAGATTTTGCTAAACTCCTCAACGGATTGGAGTTGAATAAAGCGGAAAATATCACGCTTAACACTGTTGCAGAGAATGGAGAATGGTTAGGTACAACATTGAGCGGAAATGTGGGTACTATCTTTAGTTATGAGGAGTAAAATGCTTTGAAAGCTTCTGACCGAAATATAATAGCTATCAGGAAATTCAGTTCATCTGTTTTCTGCCTTGCTATACTTTTGTGTGGAATAACTTCCTGTGACAAACCCTCCGAAACTAATTGCGAGACCGGCACAGTGTCATTTTCTCAAAACGTCCTTCCAATTCTTAATGCCAATTGCAGCCTCTCTGGTTGTCATTCGGGCACATCGACAAAAGGAGGATTAAACCTGAGTGATTCCATAGCCTATCAAAAACTATTGCAGACCGGAAGCGGTTATGTAAAACCATCGAACCCATCGGGTAGTATTGTAATTGCCGAAATGAAATCATCGTCAAGTCCCATGCCGCCCACTGGAAACCTCGAAGCCTGCAAAATTGAAACGATATATAAATGGATTGAACAAGGTGCATTGAACAATTGAAAATCCTAAGTACAAATCAGTTTTCTGCTGACGGTTTCGCTGTTGCTGTCTTTTGCAGCTAAAATCAGTTAATCTCTTTCATAGAAAACCCTGCTATTTCCTCGGCCATTGCATCATAGCCTTTCCCATTAAAATGCCCGTCTATTGGCCAACTCACCGCTTTCCAGGCCTCAGGGCTTTTCCATTTTGCTTCAAAAGATGAACGAAGAGAAGCTACTTTAACACCATCAGCATTTAACATCGGCACTAATTCATCAATCCGGATAAAGTCCACATTATGGTCGAGTGTTTTGTAATATTCTTGCGGAATGGGATGAATAATTACTGAAAAGTTAATTTGATTTTGAATGCAATATGTATTCATTGTTGTCAGCACATTTTTCAAATCGGCTAATGCTTTTGCAATATTCTGCTCTCTATTCCAAGGCGAATTAAACGTATAGTCATATCCTAAAATCAAATGTAGCACTGCTCTGAAACTATGCGAATAACGATACAAAGGCATAAACCAAGGTTCAGGTCTGTAAGCAGTTTCACCATCTGCCCTAAAACGTTCCAGCCCTCCTCTGATTACCCAATCGGCAATATCGGAACAGTTTACACCTATCAATATTTGATCTGGTTTGAAACTAATTTTGTTGTGAGTGAGAAGCCAAAAGGCATAAAACGGGTCGCTCCCATAATCCCGGCATTATATACCTGTTTCCCTGTTTCATTTTGAAGTAAGGCCGGCCAGGTGGAATCTTGCGAAGTCCCCAAACCTTCAGTAAAAGAATCTCCAAAAGCTAAAATTGAATAGCGGGAAGTATCAATACTTTCATTATTGCGAAACCCAAAAGCATCCATTTTGTGATTGAAACTAAATTCGGGATTGCTGATTTTTAGTGTTTGGTTAGACCTATGGGTATAAAACCAACCTTTGTGTTGCACTGAAAATAGACTGATAAAACCATTCCCTACTTTTTCAGAAACAGTAGAATACAACCCAGTAAGCCGAATCCCGATTTCGCAAATAAGCAGAAACAGAATAGCCGCAATGAAAATGCTAAAAATCCGGACTTTCATCAATAGTCGTATTCAAGTAGTTTATCCTCATCACCCTCTTGATACGGAACAACGTGAATAAACAAATCCATCATCTCATCATTAGCATTCATGGAGGTGTTTACATCAATAGGTGGCGAATTGTGGTTTGCCGGGTTACTCGCTGTGTTATCGTAAGTGGCTTGAAAAAACAGTTTTGTGCCTCTCTTTAAAGGAACATACTTTTTGAATTGATAGAGAAATTGCCATTCAAATATCCATTTATCAATCTTAACTAAAGGTAATGTGTCGCCATTGGGGCTAACCGCATAAGCCAGCATTTTAGTGCAAATATGATGGGCATGTGGCAACACCAGAAACGCAGAATAATCCTTATCCACCACTTTTTCGCAATAGAAGGTAATTACTGTATCTTTTTTAATGAAGAAGGGTTTATTCACCAAATCGTGAAAACCGTGAACCCCCAGTTCGATATATGTTCTGTCAGTGGGTTTCTTTTTGCAGAATTTCAGTTCTATAGAAGCCGAATCCGCCTCGTCCACTGCCACAGGGGCATAATGACCATAAACCATCAGGTTCCGACCCGGTTCAATGCACTCCACTATTCCTTTTGGATATTGCCAGGCATCAGTAGCCGGAAACCGCCCCGCCACAAACTTCTTCCCCTGAAATAAGCTGCCTTTTGTTTCGGTGGAAGTCATCGCAGTATTTATAATCGGGTTTTGAACAATTGAATCCGATGGCCAAACATCTTTGGGTCTATCTACAAAAGCATTGGAAAACACTTCGCCGTGATGCTCTATTTTCGGGAAAGCCGTTTTTAGCCAAACCGATTTGAAATAGGTGGTATCTTTAAAAACGTATGGAATCTGAAACCAGGTAAATTCATCTGTCTCCTTAGCTTTCACCGTATATTTCTTATCCATCGCAAACACCAAATCGGGTTTGTCTTTTGCTTTTGGTTTAAAAGTTGGGTGTTTAATGCTGCTTAAGTCGCCTGGGACTTTCCCATTAGCAATCCAGTTTCTTAGGCTCTCTTTCTCGTCCGGGCTTAGTATAATCTCATTATAAAAAGAATGAAATTTGGGATCGTGATGCCAGGGTGGCATAATATTTTTCTCCACCACATAATCAATCATCTTACTCATTTCAGCCACTTCATTGTAGGATATTAATGCAAAAGGTGCTGAACCATCCAGATGGTGGCAGGGGCTACACTTTGAGAATATAATAGGTGAAATGTGTTGCGAAAAGGTCAACTCCTGCGAATACAAATGAATTACACTCAGGCAAACCAAAAGGTATAAACAGAAAATCTTTTTCAAACGAGAATAAATTAATGACCAGCAGCTTTCAAACTATCTAAGGTTTTTGTGGCAGCGGCTTTGTTGGCTAAGTTTCTACTAACAATTTCATGCAACGTTGCTTTTGCCTTAGCCCACCGGGACGATTTAATAAAACACTGAGCCAAATAATACTTTGCCGCACTTTCATACATTGGATTTTCGGCTGCTTTATCAAACTTCCGAATTGCGTCTTGAAACTGATTGTCGCGATACAAATCCATCCCCTCAGTAAACGCATTTTTCGAAATTTCAAATTGGCTCAGGGTTTTGGTTTCGGCGGAAATAGCCACAGTTTCCAAATCACTTACCTGCGAAGTTTGAGTAGGGGCAGTCGCCGCAACTCCTGCAAGGGTTTTAGCAGATGGCTTTATGTTTTTATTGCCGGCGTCTTTATCGGAAAACGAATCATCTGTGGAGATATTGTTAGCTTTGGCCTTTTCATCAGTTCGCTTTTTCGACACATCGGCCATTGTAACCGGAGCTTTTAAATCTTCCAAATTTTTAGTTTCAGGTTTATCTTGTGTTGGTTCTTCTTTTACTGCCACAGCTAAATCATTGCCTCGTTCATCCTCTCCATCCTCAGCATCTGTTATTTCGGTTAAGGGTTCTTTCGGGGTGAAGGTTGGATTTTCAGCTTGGTCTGCATTGGAAGGGGTTACAGTTTTTGTGTTTTCTTCTTTTAGAATATTCCGCTCCTCCGTGGCTTTTTCCTGCTGTAAAATGGGGTGAGGGCGTTCCTCGTCGGCCAATGCCATTTTGGTTTCAGTTGATTCCTTTTGCCACCAAAGCAATCCGCCGCAACTTATCACCACAATTATTATAGCTGCCGCAGCCCGCCAGTAATATCGCTCCTTACTCACCTTTTCCGGAATTTGAAAAGCTATACTCTTGCTGTTTTTAAGAAGAAATGCCCCTTCCACTGCATCACTGCATAGCGGACAATCGATGAGGTGGCTTTCTACGGTGTGGAGTTCTTCCGCTGTGGCCTGGTTTTGCACATAGCGTTCCACTTCCTCGGCCACGAGATGGCGAGTTGGTTCAAATATATTTTGAAGTGGATTGCTCATTGTTCAGGCTGCTTTCAGGGCAGTTTCAATACAGATTTTCAGATTCCGTTTTCCGTTTTGGATATAGCTTTTCACCTTGTTCAAATCATACCCCAAGGCGGTGCTTAGTTGCTGATAGCTTTGTTTTTTTAAATAAAAATCCTCTACACATTTTTTCTGATTCGATTCCAAACTTCCCAGACACGCTTCCATTTGAGAAAGCAATACTTCCTTGTCGGTATCACCATTTAGATGCGGCATAATGCCATTTTCCATAAATGTATCCTGCCCAAGTTTATATTCTTCAAATTTATTGGCTTCCGTTTTCAGTTTTCGTAACTTCATCAGACAGTGGTTTCTGGTTACCATATATAGCCACGACGGAAAATGCTCCACATTGTGATTTTTAAAATCGGAAGCCAGCTTCTCGAAGATTTCTAAAACAGCATCTTTGGCTTGCTCTTCATCACTTAGATATTTTATGCACGAGCCAAAAACGAGATGCGAATACTTATTAAATAGCTGATTGAAATAGCGTTCGTCGCCTGTTTGCTTAAAAAGCGAAATCAATTCCTTTTCGGGCAAATCGGTTTTCTTTTTGAATAATACAAACATCTGGCGACAAAAATAGGGCTAAAGGCGGTTTCTTAAACCGTGAGAATACCTTTAAAGAAAACGCACAACCAGCCTAAATTTAGCGAACTAAATTCTCTCCAATTCTTCCAAATGCTTTTGCTTATGCTCAGCCCTTGCGAATTGCGAAGAAGCTGTAAAATAACTATGCTGCCTGAAAAAAGCCACTTGAATCCCATTCCATTCTTCGGTAGTTTTTACTGCTCCCCGCCAGCTAAATTCTTTGTAGAGCTTATCAGAAATTTCAGCAAAATCTTCCCGCCCCAAATAATCTAAATCGGCATCGCAAAGTATTTCAGACAGCTTATTCTGGGGTTGTTGCGGAATTCGGGTAGCTGAAATCATTTCGCAAATAGCATCTATTTCTTCTGCTGAATAACCAAAACGAGGCAGTAATTCGGAAGCTAGAACACAGCTCTTTTCTTCGTGGTTATTGAAGTTAAGCGTATAGCCCGAGTCGTGAAGCAAGGCAGCGGTGCGTAACAGTAAAATCTGATTTTCGTCCGAAATGCCTTCAGTTTTACATAGTTCAATGGCCACACGTTCCACATCAATGGTGTGTTCAGTACAGTGGTAAGTTAGTTCGGGAGCAAGTTCAGCATTCAACTTCGCTATCACCAATTTCCTTAAACTGCTAAAATCTTTGGCCATAAATTAGATTTGCAAAGATAGAACCATTATTCTTGCAACACAATTTTCAGAAATGACCACATCCTCGCTTGAAGCTGCTCGTAAATGCTTGCTCTTTTCAGGATTGAAAGCCGATGAAATAAACGATGCACTTTCCGCATTTAGCGTAGTGAATTTTGTTGAGGGAGCTGTGATACTGTCGAAAAACACAGAGAACAACAAGTTACTGATTATTACTGCGGGGGAGGTAACGGTAAGCAACGAGGATTTGATTTTAGCCACTTTGTCTCCTGCTGAATTGGTGGGCGAAAGTTCGCTTACCGGCAATATTTCTACAGCTACATTGAAGGCTAAAACCACTGTAGAATGTTTGGAAATAGATAAAGAGGGCTTTCTAAAGCTATCGGCTCAATATCCACAATTGCCAATTTCGGTGGTGAAGATTGTGTTTCAGCGGTTGAAGAGTTCCAACGAAACTGCATTGCAGGAAGCCCACAATCGTGAACGAATTTTGCAGGAAAAAGTGGATGAACGCACCGAACAGCTGCAGGAAACGCTTCGGGGATTGGAACAATCGAAAGCGGTGTTGGAAGAAACAGCTAAATTCAAAGACCAGTTTTTGGCTTCGATGAGCCACGAAATCCGCACCCCGATGAATGCCATTACCGGAATGGTGCGGCTGATGCTAAAC
This sequence comes from Bacteroidota bacterium, assembly GCA_947475205.1. Classification (GTDB taxonomy): domain Bacteria; phylum Bacteroidota; class Bacteroidia; order JAIBAJ01; family JAIBAJ01; genus JAIBAJ01. The sequence continues at coordinate 18,947 of CANJNG010000032.1, read as the reverse complement.
CGCAATCAGGACAAAGAGAATTTGAAATACCTGAATGCCGTAAAGCAAAGTGCGGATAATTTGTTGGTGATAATCAACGACATTTTGGATTTTTCAAAGATTCAGGCCGGGAAAATGGACGTGGAATCTATTGCGGTAAATCTTTCGGAAGTGCTGGCCGGAGTTCAGAACACCTTGAACTTTAAAGCCGACGAGAAAAAAATAACCCTGGCTATCTCGGTAGCCGATGATGTACCTCAAACCATTGCATCCGACCCCACTCGCCTCACACAAGTATTATTAAATTTAGTCGGAAATGCCATTAAATTTACTTCCGAAGGCGAGGTGAGAGTCTTAATTTCCAAACAAAATATTGGACACAATAAAGAAGTGCTGAAAGTGGAAGTGATAGATTTTGGTATTGGAATTCTGGCCGAAAATCTGGCAAAGCTGTTTCAAAGTTTCAGCCAGGCTGAAAGTGGTACCACTCGAAAATATGGAGGTACTGGTTTAGGCTTGAGCATTTCCAAACAATTAGTGGAATTAATGGGCGGGCACATAGGCGTAAAAAGCGAATGGGGCAAAGGCTCTAATTTTTGGTTTACACTTCCACTGAAGAAAATGGAAGCAGACGTAAAACCCGAAATTATTGAATCAAAACCAATCACTTTACCCCCGAAACTTAGAATTCTATTGGTGGAGGACAACGATTTTAATGTAATGGTGGCCGAAGACACGCTTAAAGAACTTATCCCCGATGTCCAACTCACCATTGCCGAAAATGGGCAAATAGCGATTGATATTCTTGCTAAAGAAATGTTCGATTTGGTATTAATGGATATTCAAATGCCTGAAATGGATGGTTACATTGCCACTGAATTCATCAGAAATCAGCTACCCGAACCTATTAAGAGCATAAAGATTTGTGCTATGACAGCGGGCGTGACCCAAGCCGAAATTGAGAAATGCTTTGCCGTAGGGATGAACGATTTTGTTCCCAAACCCTTTGAACCCAAAGAGCTGTTGGCCAAGATTGGGAGATTAGTGGGAGAGGATTAAGCACTATACTCCCAACTGTTTGCACCTTTGTTCCGCTAAATTGATTCATCGGTTTTGAAGTTTACACTAATTCTTTTATTTCACTACCCCAATAAACGTTTCTTGTTACTATCTGAAAGATTAGAAGTAGCCGAATTAAATTGGGCTGCTTTGGCTGAAAAGCTGAAATAGTTTAATTTTACATAAAATTTCCCCGATGGAACTTCTCAAAGACCCGGCAGTATTATTTATTCCCGGTTTTCTAACTTTAATTTTTATTGAACTCTATCTTGATTGGCGGGATAAACTCCACCTTCACGACCCCAAGGACAGTCTCGCTTCCATTATGATGGGGATTGGCTCATTGGCTATTGGTGCCGGAGTAAAAACTGCTGCTTTCCTTTTGTATTTGTGGATTTATCAATACCGCATTTTCGATATTCCCTTTACTTGGTGGGCTTGCATTCTTGTTTTCTTGGGCGATGATTTTACCTTTTACATTCACCACAGCCTTAGCCACCAAATACGTCTGCTGTGGGCTGCACACGTTAATCATCATTCGAGCCAAACCTATAATTTAGCCGTAGCACTTCGGCAAAGTTGGACCGAAATTCTTTACAAGTATTCGTGGTGGTGCTGGATGCCATTAGCAGGCTTTCATCCAATTTGGGTAATGACCATGATGCAACTTTCGCTAATTTACCAATATTGGATTCATACCCAAACCATCAATAGGTTGGGTTTTATGGAAAAATTCATGAATACTCCAAGTCACCACAGGGTCCATCATGCCAGCAATATTCGTTATTTGGATAAAAACCACGCCGGGATTTTGATTATCTGGGATAAACTCTTTGGTACTTTTCAGGAAGAACGCCACGACGACCCAGTAAAATATGGCCTAACTAAGAATATCAATTCATACAATTTATTGAAAATTGCCTTTCACGAGTTTGAAGATATTGCCAAAGACCTGAAACGCCCAATTTCATTCACCGATAAACTGAAATATATGTTTATGCCTCCCGGTTGGAGCCACGATGGAAGCACACAGGTAGCCACTAAACTGCAGAAGAACCTGCCTGACGGTAAGAGTTGATACATATGTAGAGTAAGCACAAATGAATTCTCCCATTATAATCTACGATGGCTATTGCGTTTATTGCAATGGCTGGGTGAAGTTTTTGTTAAAAAGGAAAAGCGATTACCAATTTACTACGCTTCAGGGCAACACTTTTCAGGAAATGAAAACAAGCGGCGTAAACTTCCCAAATGTTGACAGTGTAATTTTATATAAGAACGAAAAAGTATATACACAGTCTGATGCTGCCTCAGAAATACTCATCGGTCTTGGCAGCGGTTGGAATTTAATTGGACATTTCTTTCTCATTTTCCCGAAAACGTTTCGAGATGCAGTATATGCTTTCATTGCCCGAAACAGATACAAGTGGTTTGGGAAATATGAGACTTGTTCCATACCTGACGCTAAAGACAGGGAACGATTTTTAAGTTAAGGAATCAGTTCCACTTTCAGATACTGTGTTGTTTTGTCATTTGGCATAAACCGTTTATCGGCACGCCACCCAATAATCCAGAGAATATTGCTTCCGCTGCACAGCAACCAAGCATTTTGTTTATCGAATAAGCTAAATTTATTATCGATAAAAAAATCACTGATTTTCTTTTTACCCGTCATCCCCGATGGATAAATAAAATCACCAATTTGCCAGTGGCGAAGCATAAGCGGAAACTTGGCTTTGGAGGAATCAAAATACACGATGTTTTTGTTAAATGCATCCATAACCTCTTTCGTCATCACTTCCGAAATATTCAATTCTATGGAAGTTTTTACACTGCCCTGTTCATTTACTGTAAACGTTTCTGAGGATGATTTGCCAATAGTTTTTACCAGCAAATAGTCGCCGTGGGTTACAGCCTGATGCGTTTCGCTTAAAAACTGCCTACCCGAATGACGGGATTCTATAATTTCTTGGGCTTTCGAAAAATTGAAGCCCATCGTTTCTATAAAATTAAATAGGGCGAAAACCCCCTCAGGCTTATCTTTTAATGCTTTCAGGTTAATGCTATCAGGTGTAGATAGGTCAGCAATTTCCTTGTTTAGTTTAACTTGAAATACTTCGGAAGCTGCTCTTCTGTAATTAATTTCATTTTTGATAGCCTTATTTAATGAAGGATTAAGTTCCAACATTAATGGAACAATTTTATGCCTGACAAAATTCCGTTGAAAATCGGTATCGGTATTGCTGCTATCGGTTCGGTAGGCAATTTCGTTCTTTTCGCAATAATGAATTACCTCTTCTTTATCGGCAAAAAGCAGTGGACGCACAATATTTTTGCGTTTCCGGACTATCCCGGTTTGGCCCTTTAATCCCCGGCCTTTAATCAGGTTTAGTAAAAAAGTTTCAGTATTATCATCAGCATTATGGGCCGTAGCCAAGAGGTCGAAGCCTTCATCTGCCATAATTTGCTCAAACCATTCATAGCGTAGGTTTCGGGCAGTTTCCTCAATGCTTGTTTTTTGTTCTTTGGAAATTTTTTTAGTGTCAAAACGTTTTACAAAAAATTCCAACTTTTGCTTTTCGGCAAATTCTTTTACGAATGCTTCATCCCAATCCGATTCAGCCCCACGCAACCCAAAATTGCAATGTGCTATACCGATGGTATAACCCGATTTAATAAGTAAAGTAGCCAAACACATACTATCTGCCCCACCGCTCACAGCCACCAGCACCGAATCGGTTTGTCGGATAAGTTTATGCCGGGCTATATACTGTTTGAATTCAGCTACCACTCAGCAAAGATAGAGCGAGTTGTGGAGATTGGTATTGAGAAAGAATTGGGGGAACTCCAATTAAGAGTAACCTCAGCTGGCAATCAAAAAGTAACCTGAAAAATATGCTGTTTATTTTGGTGATTGTAATTTACTCCCCAACCGTTCAATTCCACAATTTTCCGAATAATCACCAAGCCTAAACCGTTGCCTTGCGATGAAGGATTTACTTTTGAAAAACGCTTAAAAAGTTTGCCTTTTGTCAAGGGTTTAGCTACACCCGTATTATAAAATGTTATGGTTTCTTTAAACAAGGCAACGTAAATTGTGCCATTACTAATATTATGAAAAATAGCGTTTTCAAATAAATTTGCTACAAGCGTTTCAATTAAAACAGGGTTTGATTTTATTGTAATTGATTCAGGAATGTCTGCGGAAATTACAATGTTTCGTTGCTTGGCTAATGGAGTGTAAATATCAATTTGTCTGTTTAAAATTTCATTTAATGAAACGGATTCTTTAACCAAAAAATCATCAGTTTCGATATTGGAAAGCAGCAATAGATTTTTACTTAGCTTATCCAATCGAACAGATATTGCCTTAATATTTCCAATAATCTTTCGCTGCTCGGAAGTAATATCATCACGGGTGTCTAAGGCATTTATGTGAGTTTGAAATTCAGCTAAGGGCGACTGCAATTCGTAGGCTGCATTTTCTACAAAATCCAGTTGGCTGTTATAAATCTCTTTGTTCTTTTTAATCAAATTTGAAATAGAGTGATTTAACCTGTCAAATTCATCAATACTGGTTTCAATCAGTTCCTACTTAGGATTTTTATCAATCTCAAATTGCTCAATGTATTTGAGTGTTGCAAAAAAAGGTTTCCAAATTACAATAGAAAGCCGTTTTGTAATATAATATAAACCAATAAGTAAGAGTGAAATAATAACTGCAAATAACACAACAATGCTTTCGATCAAATAACGCTTCTCAACCAAATTAATCCGAATGGACCTGTAATAAGGTTGTCCTTCAACGGTGATTGGAAAAGCCAGATATCTGCACATCACATAATCTTTGACCAAAGTATCGTAATACAAAGCACTATATAGGCTATCTGTAGCCAAGTGAATAGTATTAAGGTAAATTTTTGAATGAGTCTGAGCTCTGTTTACTAAGGGAATATCAGTAATTTTCAGGGTAGGTAGTGTGTAATACTTGAATTCCTTTTTGCGAATAAATAGTGTTCTATTGGCTTCTTTAATATTAATTTTGTTAAGAGAGAAATAAAACAGCGGTGCACTTACCAATAGGACAATTACAGAAAATACAACATAGGTTTTAAGTGTTCTGCTAAGTAGTTTTTGACTCATATAGGGATAATCTATCAGTATTCAATTCCGCTAAATTATAGTATAGAATCTAATTGATTTCTAATTTTTAGATAATTCCATAAAAAAGCCCCGATACTTCACAATATCGAGGCGTTTCAAAAATTTATGACTTGAATTAAGTTTTTTCAACTTGCATATAGCTTAACTCTAAAGGTGTTTTACGACCAAAAATCTTCACCATAACTTTCAACTTCTTCTTCTCTTCGTTTATTTCTTCAATTACTCCTGTAAAGGTATTGAATGGTCCATCAATTACTTTAACTGATTCACCCACGATAAATGGATTACTCATTTCGGTAGCTGAATCGGCTAATTCATCCACTTTACCTAAAATACGATATACTTCTGATTGACGAAGTGGAAGTGGAACTCCACCTTTCTCTGCACCTAAGAAACTAACTACACCGTTTATGCCTTTTATAACGTGAGGAACTTCTCCTATCAAAGCGGCTTCAATTAGTATATAGCCGGGCAAATAGCTTTTTTCTTTCTGAACCTTTTTACCATTTTTAATTTGGTAAACTTTTTCAGTAGGAATAAGTACCTGAGCCACATAATCTTCCAATTTGTTGTGAATAATCTCAGACATAATCAAGTCTTTGACCTTCTTTTCCTGACCGCTAACGGCCTTCACCACATACCATTTCTTTACGCTGATGTCGTTCATTACTTAATATAAATGTGAGATTAATTAAAATGAACTGTAAATAAGGCCGAGTAAGCCACTCCAAATTGAGCCTTCGGGACGAACACCTACCACAAAGTCCATTAAGAAAACAAAAAGAGCAATAAGTATTGACGATGTAAATACTATAATCGCACTTTCTTGCAATTCAGGCCAAGAAGGCCAACTTACCTTATTGATAAGCTCACTATACGATTCCTGGATATAAAGTTGAATTTTGTTCATTTTGTTATTTTGCACGGGCTGCAGGACTCGAACCTACAACCAATGGTTTTGGAGACCACTACTCTACCAATTGAGCTAAGCCCGCAATGTTAAAAATTATAGAGTTATATTAGCTAACAAAGGTGTCTGCCTTTCAGCAAACACCTTCTTTAGCATATTTAATTCTTAGGTAGAAATTAACCTACGATTTCAGTAACCTGTCCTGCACCTACGGTACGGCCACCTTCGCGGATAGCGAAACGAAGACCTTTATCCATAGCTACTGGTACGATAAGTTCTACCGAAATAGTAACGTTATCGCCAGGCATAACCATTTCGCGTCCTTCTGGTAAGGTGATTTCACCAGTTACGTCAGTAGTCCGGAAATAGAACTGTGGACGATATTTGTTGTGGAAAGGAGTATGACGACCACCTTCTTCTTTCTTCAACACATAAATTTCAGCTTTGAATTTTGTGTGAGGAGTGATAGAACCAGGTTTAGCCATTACCATACCACGACGGATGCTGTCTTTGTCGATACCACGAAGTAAAAGTCCAACGTTGTCGCCAGCTTCGCCACGATCTAACAATTTACGGAACATTTCTACTCCAGTAACGATAGATTTCAAGCGAGTTTCTTGCATACCAACGATTTCAACCTCTTCACCTACGTTGATAACGCCACGCTCAATACGACCGGTAGCAACAGTACCACGACCAGTGATAGAGAATACATCCTCAACAGGCATCAAGAAAGGAAGATCAACTTGACGTGGAGGAACCGGGATAAATGTATCCACAGCATCCATCAACTCCATAATTTTATCAACCCATTTAGCATCGTTGTTCAAACCACCCAAAGCAGAACCTTGGATAACTGGAGTAGCGTTTCCATCGAAACCATAGAATGTTAAAAGGTCACGAATTTCCATTTCAACAAGCTCAAGGATTTCAGCATCGTCAACCATATCCACTTTGTTCATGAAAACAACGATTTTTGGAACGCCAACCTGACGAGCCAATAGGATGTGTTCACGAGTTTGTGGCATAGGGCCGTCTGTAGCAGCAACCACAAGGATAGCACCGTCCATTTGAGCAGCACCTGTTACCATGTTTTTAACATAGTCAGCGTGACCTGGACAGTCAACGTGTGCATAGTGGCGGGCTGCAGTTTGATACTCAACGTGCGAAGTATTAATAGTTATCCCACGAGCTTTTTCTTCAGGTGCATTGTCGATAGAGTCAAAGCTACGAAGCTCTGAAAGCCCTTTAGAAGCTAATACTGTAGTGATAGCAGCGGTAAGAGTGGTTTTTCCGTGATCCACGTGACCGATGGTACCGATGTTTACGTGCGGTTTGTTCCGCTCGAATTTTTCTTTTGCCATTTGTTGTTTAGTTTAGTTATTGTTGATTTATTGTTGGTTAAGTTTTTCTTTAATAGAGTGCTGAAATGCTAAAACTTAATAAGCAGAGCCGTTGAGGGGATTTGAACCCCTGACCTCTTCCTTACCAAGGAAGTGCTCTACCCCTGAGCTACAATGGCTTTATAAAAGCCGATGTAGTTAATTGGGGAATCAAATGAGGTTTAGTTCATTAAATCCTCCAATTAACTAAATCATATTTGGAGCAGAAGACCGGGCTCGAACCGGCCACCCTCAGCTTGGAAGGCTGATGCTCTACCAAATGAGCTACTTCTGCTTGATTGTCCGTGGGGCGAGGTGGATTCGAACCACCGAAGACGTAAGTCAGCAGAGTTACAGTCTGCCCCATTTGGCCACTCTGGTATCGCCCCAAAGTTTTTTACATTTCAACAATATGTCAATGAACGCTTTAAACGAGCCGAAGAAGGGACTTGAACCCCCGACCTGCTGATTACAAATCAGCTGCTCTACCAGCTGAGCTACTTCGGCTTATTTCATTTTCCGCAAAGTAAAGAACGCTAAAATTCAGTCCGAAAAATGGAGTGCAAATGTAGATACTTTTTAATTCCGTAAACACGAACAATATATTTTTTTTAAAATCGACTTATACAGTTCTGGAAACAGCTCTTAAATCCATGTAAATTCATTGTAAATGAAAGGTTAGCAGCTGATTATGAACTCCGGAAAATACAATCTATATTAACGTTTAATTATTCTAAATAGCATTCTCAGGATTTCAAAATATGCAATTTACTGAAATATTATCTTTACTTTCCGACACATTATGATTGTTTCAATCATATTCTATAACCTCCTTCGGTCTTAATGTTTTCAGCAAAAGCCGTCACTCCTGCATTTATTGATAATTAATGCTTTTTTTTAATCTGAATCCATTCTCGCACCCGTAGCGATATATCTTTGCCGCCCGAAAAAAACAGGGAAAAATACTGGAATGGATAAAAATTCAATAATAGGTTTGGTGTTGATAATGGCCATATTTATAGGCTTCACAATTTATACCCAACCCTCGAAAGAAGAACTCGCTGCCGCCAAACAGAAGCAAGATTCTATAGCTTTGGTGGAACAGCAAAAAAAGGCTATTACTTTAAAATTAAAGGATACTGCAACACTTGCAGCTACTTCACCTAAAAACGATAGCCTTGTAGGAGATTCAGCAATTAAATCACCTTTAACAGCAGCAGTCGACACCGAAAAACTGGTTACATTAGAAAACGAAGTAATGAAATTGACTCTCACCTCAAAAGGAGGACGAGTGAAACAGGTTATCTTAAAGAAGCATACCGATTATGCTGGAAAGCCGCTTAGTTTGTTTGACGGGGATGATAATCGCTTTGGTTTAAGTTTCTTTGAAAATAACCGGGTAGTAAATACAGGAGAACTGCAATTTAATGCCCTTGGTAGTCCGGTAAATGTGCAGGGAAAAGATTCAACTTCTTTCGCAATGCGGTTGGAAGTTTCGCCCGAAAAATATTTGGAATATGTTTACACATTAAAAGGCGATGAATACCTCGTAGGATTCAAAATCAATTTTGTGGGGTTAAACGATGTGATTGAGCAACGCAGCAACAGCCTTGATTTGGAGTGGTTAGTAAATCAACCCCAACTCGAAAAAAGCATTACAAATGAGCGGGCGGCAAGCACTGCTTATTGGCAGTTTGCCGACAATGAAACCGACTATATTAATGAAGGAAAATCGGAGAAGCAGGTAATTCAGAATAAATTGAATTGGGTGGCATTTAAGCAGCAGTTCTTTAGTTCTGTTTTTGTTGCAAAAAATGCTATTGATAAACCCATCACCCTCGAAACCCAAATGCAGGACAGTTCCAAGTATGTTAAAACTATTTCGGCAGCTTTCCCAATTCCATATGGGCATAAACCTTCTGAGAGTTTCAATGCAGCATTCTATTTTGGTCCGAATCATTACAAAACACTGAGTAAATACGAACTTCAGAGTCTTGTTCCGCTGGGTTGGAGTTTTCTGGGATGGATAAATCGATGGTTAGTTATTCCTGTTTTTGATTTCTTGCAGGGAATGAATATTTCTTACGGAATCATCATTCTATTGCTAACCATTATTGTAAAAGTATTGTTGCTTCCGCTCAACTACAAATCTTATATGAGCGGTGCACGAATGCGGGTACTGAAGCCAGAAGTAGAGGAATTAAACAAGAAATTTGAAAAGAAAGACCCTTTGGAAAAGCAACAAGCTACAATGGCTTTATACCGAAAGGCAGGAGTAAATCCTATGGGTGGTTGCTTACCGATGTTGCTGCAATTGCCGATAACCTTGGCGGTTTTCCGTTTCTTCCCGGCTTCGTTTGAGCTTAGGCATCAATCTTTCCTTTGGGCCGACGACCTTTCGAGCTATGATAGCATTTTTCAATTACCGTTTAGCATTTGGGGCTATGGCGACCACGTTAGTTTGTTTGCAATTCTGATGGCAATCACTACTGTTTTGTATTCTATGGTGAATATGCAAATGCAACCTTCGGGCGATGATATGATGGCCAAACAGATGAAGATAATGATGTATATTATGCCAGTTATTTTCTTGGGTGTGATGAACAGTCAGTCGAGCGGATTATGCTACTATTATACATTAGGAAACCTACTCACTTTTGGCCAACAATATGCATTTAAGTTCTTAGTGGATGAAAAGGCCATTCGGGCAAAAATTGAAGAGAACAAAAAGAAACCTGTAACTAAATCAAACTTCCAAAAGAAATTAGAAGATATGGCGAAACAGAAAGGTTATAAATTGCCGAAGTAAACCAAGTTCAGTATATTTATGAACCTAAACGACCTTTACAAAAAAGCCCTCAACTTTGAGTTTCTCTCCATTGAAGAAGGGGTGTTTTTGTTTCAAAATGCACCCTTAGCCGATTTAATGTATGTGGGGAACGAACTTCGCCAAAAGCAAGTTCCAGGTAATACCGTTACATGGATAATTGACCGAAATGTAAACACTACTAATGTATGCATCGCCAATTGTAAGTTCTGCAATTTCTACCGCATACCCGGCCACGAAGAGTCATACATCACCACTATTGAGCAGTATAAAAAGAAGATAGACGAAACTTTTCGCTTTGGTGGCGACCAATTACTGTTACAGGGTGGCCATCATCCTGGCTTGGGATTAAGTTATTATGTCGATTTATTTAAAGAACTTAAACTACTTTATCCAACTTTAAAACTTCACGCACTTGGCCCACCCGAAATTGCTCACATTACCAAGTTAGAGAAATCAACCCACACCAAAGTTCTTTCGGCTTTGGTGGAAGCTGGTTTAGATAGTTTGCCCGGTCCTGGAGCCGAGATTTTAAATGACAGGGTTCGCCGTCTGATTTCAAAGGGGAAATGTGGCGGTCGTGAATGGTTAGATATAATGCGGGCTGCCCATCAATTAGGTATTACAACTTCGGCCACCATGATGTTTGGCCATATAGAAACCCTCGAAGAAAGGTTTGAACATTTGGTGTGGCTTCGTCAGGTGCAAAGCGAGAAACCCGACAATGCTAAAGGGTTTATTGCGTTCATACCTTGGCCTTTTCAAGATGATGGAACCTTGCTGAAACGTTTAAAAAACATTACCAATACTGTAAGTTCAGAAGAATACATCCGAATGATTGCTCTCAGCCGAATTATGTTGCCGAATGTGAAGAATATTCAAGCCTCATGGCTCACTGTGGGTAAGAAAACTGCACAAATATGTCTCCATGCCGGAGCAAACGACTTCGGTTCTATAATGATTGAAGAAAATGTGGTATCGGCTGCCGGTGCCCCGCACCGATTTACAGCTCAAGGAATTCAGGACTCTATTCGTGAAGCCGGATTTGAACCCCGCCTTCGCAATCAGCAATACGGTTTCCGCGAAATGCCCAAGATGGAAGAGCAGGTAATTGATTATTGAGTAGGATTGGTATTATGTATTGTGTATTGTGTATTGTGTAGGATGTATTAAGTAGAAGATTGCTTTTATATCTGCAATAATTGAAGCGTTTTTTGCATTTCTTATACAGTATAAGCAAGAAAACATCCATTGCTAATCACTTCAAACCCTTGATAACAAAAGGGGAAATATTTATTTTAACAAAAGTTTGGTGGTTCGGAAATTGACCCTTTATTTTGTACGTTCAACCTAAACTCAGAATTCAACGCAATTTAGAATATGTCAATGAAAAAATTTATTAAATTTTCTTCCTCTTTTAAAGCTCTTATTCTTACTCCCGCCTTACTCTTTTCTAATCAAATTTTTGCTCAAACGAACGATACCATAATGGTTGTTAAAGGTGGCCCATTTTTTATTAATTTTGGAGGAATCGTTCAAGTTAATGGTAAGTTTGCAAACCTACAGCCAACTAACATTGATATTATTCCAGCGGTTACTGTTAAAGGGGCTCTTCCCGCCAATAATATTGCCTCTGGAAAATTATTTGTTGCAGGAGATTTTATTAACTTTTACACATGCGGTGATGCAGTTGAAAATAATGGTGAAATTCATGTTCAAGGCGATTGGGAAAACAATGACGTATTTTTGGCCGCAAATGGAACTGTCTTTTTAGACGCTCCACTTACTGCATATAATGGTGGAAATCAACACATTGGAGGCACTGATGTAACAACGTTTAATAATTTAACTTTAGACACTTTTGGAGTTAAAATACTAACAACAAATCAAATAGTTGTTGGTAAATTAGATTTAAGAAACTCCGAATTAGCTATCGATACATTTGAAATGTTTGTCAATAATCCCTTAGTTAGCTCGGTGGATAATATTTTAGGCTTTGCAAGTACCATTTATAACCATGATAAAACTGCTTATGGTAAATTGCACAGAGTTACCAATAATTCCACTACTATTCCATATCGTTACCCAATGGGAAGCAGCATTGGTACAACGCATCACTACCGCCCAGTAGAAATTAAACCGGAAGACAGCAACAACAATCGATATTCAGTTGCCTTCATTAATGATAATGTTAATAATTATGGATTTACAGATACGGCAGTGGACACAATGACCATTTGTCGTGTAAACCCGGACTACTTCTTTAATATTACTCGTGAAGATGGTTTAGCTAATGCTAACATTACGCTTACTTATAATCCAACTGAGGATGGTAATCTTTCCGGAATAATTAATTGGCAACCCGATTTAACACCAGCTTCTTGGAAAAATTTAGGTGGCCCATTTCCGTTTTCTTCAATTGATAACTTAACGGCAGTTACTAAAGTGGGTAATTTCGATTGGAATGTACCTCATAAGCATTTCAATCTCGGTTTAGTTCGCCCAAACACTCCAGTTATAACTGGCCCTTTAAGCTATTGCGGCGATTTTAATGCTGAATATTCATTCACTCCATATGATAACGTTTCTTCTTGGGAGTGGGATGCCCAAATGGGAAATGTAATTGGCGATAGCACTACCAATCCGGTAACTATTGTTTGGAAGGATACTACTGCTTCGTTCGACCCAACACAAGGCACAGTGAAATTGATAGAATCGCTTTTTGGTTGCAATTCTTTGGAAGGAACATTGAATGTAACCGTTCTCTCAAACCCAATTGCCAACTTTAACATTACATCGGCTAACAGCTACAATCCAAGCACAGTTGACACTTCCATTACAAATGTATACACCTTTGATATGTTGTCGTACAACAATACCAGTACCAACACTCAAAATTGGAACTGGAATTTTGGCGATTCAGATACTTCTGCTTTAGAAAGCCCGTTTCATTATTATGAAAACATTGGTGAGTACCCAGTTTATATGGTATCTACTTCGCCTGATGGTTGTATTGATACCGCTTTCGGGAAAGTTACTGTGGTGGAAGGCACAACTATTCCAAATGCGTTTACGCCCAATAACGATGGTTTCAATGATGTATTCTATATTCGTAATAGCAACATATCTGAATATGATTTGAAAATCTATGACCGTTGGGGAATTTTGATTTATAAAAGCACTGCCCCACAAATTAAATGGGATGGAAATACTATTGCAGGACAACCCGCAACTGGCGGAACCTATTTTTGGGTGATGAATGCTAAGTATGCCAGTGGCAACGAATATAAAGGTGAAACAAAAGGCTATGTAGAATTGGTTAGAAATTAAAATTAATGTTTATTTTTGAAAAGGCCAACGTAACTGTTGGCCTTTTCTTTTTCCTAAAGATCAAACGAATTTATGAAGAGTAGAATTGTTATTGTATTAATGTTTTCGATTGTAGGAGTGCTTGTTTTAAGTCGTTGCAATTTCCGTTTCAGCAACTCCACTGTAAGCTTAAATATAGATGCTGAACCTTTTGAAAACCTAGCAGATTATCACTTTTTCAAAGATAATACCATTGATTTCATCCCCAATGAACGGGTTATTCCGTATGACTTGAACAGTTCGCTTTTTTCAGATTATGCCGAAAAGCTGAGGTTTATCTATATCCCCGAAGGCAAAAAGGCACTTTATAATGACACGGCAGTTATTGACTTTCCTGAAGGCAGTTGTATAATTAAAACTTTTTACTATCCGGTTGATTTTAGGAATAAGGATTTAGGGAGAAAAGTAATGGAAACCCGACTTTTGGTAAGGCGAAAAAGTGGTTGGGATGCCCTTCCGTATATTTGGAATGAAGAACAAACGGAAGCAACACTTGAAATTGCCGGAGGCACTCGAAAGGTGAGTTGGATTGATGCTGCTGGACAAACTGTGAATTTAGATTATTCTATTCCAAACAAAAATCAATGTAAAAATTGCCACGTTGCAGAAGGCGTATTTTCGCCTATCGGCCCGAAAGTGCGTAACCTGAACAAAGATTTCACCTACGCTGACACTACCGAAAATCAATTAGAACACTGGGCAGGTTTGGGGATATTTGGCGGTTTAAAATGCCCCATTCTCAAGCCTAAAAATCCCGTTTGGAATGACCCAACTACGGGTTCATTACAAGACAGAGCCAAAGCCTATTTGGATATAAATTGTGCTCATTGCCATAATCCGAAAGGGCGTGGCAATACTTCGGGTTTAGATTTACGTTACGAAAACAGTAATATGTCCTCTTTGGGCGTTTGCAAATCGCCAATTGCGGCAGGGCGTGGTGCCGGAAATATGCTGTACGATGTGTTTCCAGGCAAACCTGAACAGTCTATATCACTTTACAGAATGGAATCAACCGACCCGGGTGAATTAATGCCTGAATTAGGTCGTAAGTTGCAACACAAAGAAGGCGTGGCTTTAATTAGAGAATGGATTGCAAGTTTGGATGCAGAAATGTGTAAATAAACTGCTTAAAGAACTTTCCCCCAAACATACTTCGACCTTCTTAAAGCATTCATCATTCAAAAACACCTTCGCTTTAAAAATGATTTGGAGCAAACAGAATTTGGGTAGGAACGACTAATTAAATCACCTCAAAATATCTTTTCAATTCCCAATCGGTTACCACTTTATTAAACTGTCTCCATTCCCAAAAGCGTGTTTGAGTGAAATGTTCAACAAAGGCTTCGCCAAAAAGTTCCTTTGCAATATCGGAGTTAGCCATATTCTCGGCAGCTTGAAACAGATTTCCGGGTAAAGAACCATTTTTAAGGTCGGCATAGCCGTTACCTATTGTCATTGCTGTTTCGAGTTTTAACCCTTTACGAATGCCGTAAAGCCCTGCAGCAAGGCAGGCAGCCATTGCCAGATAGGGGTTACTGTCAGACCCCACAACACGGGTTTCGAGGCGGGTACTTTTGCTGTTGCTTGGTAAAGCTCGCAATGCCGTAGTACGATTATCTATAGCCCAAGTAAGGGTTGTAGGTGCCCAAGCTCCAACTACCAAACGCTTATAACTATTAATAGTAGGGGCAAGCATAGGTAATATATAAGGCAAGCAAAGCAACTGTCCGGCCATATAACTTTCCATTGTCTTGCTGATGCGTGTTTTGGCCTTCTCATCATAAAATACATTTTTATTACCGTCCCAAAGGCTTTGATGAACGTGGCCACTACATCCGGGTAAAGTTTCGTTAAACTTAGCCATAAAGGAAGGAATAATTCCGTGGCGGTGGGCAATTTCTTTTACTCCGCTTTTAAATAAAACAGCTCTATCCGCAGCCTCTAAAGCATCGGAATAGGTTATGGCGGCCTCATAAACGCCCGGGCCGGTTTCGGTGTGCAAACCTTCAAGCGGAACACCGAAATCTTTCAGCAAATCAAATAAATCGTTGAAATAATCCGAGTTTTGCGAAGAACGCAAAATGCTATAGCCAAACATTCCGGGAGTAAGCGGTTGGGGCTTGGTAAAGCCCCGGGAATGCAAGTCATCGGCATCTTCCAGAAAATTGAACCATTCAAACTCTTGTGAAAAGAAGGGCGAAAAACCTTGCTTATTGGCTTGTGCAATTACCTTTTTGAGCAGTGAACGCGGGCAAACTTCTAAACCCTCCCCTTTTACTCCAACAAAGTCGGCTAAGAAAAATGGGGTGTTATCATCCCATGGAATAAAACGAAGCGTTTTCATATCCACCACGGCTTGTGCATCGGGATAACCTGTGTGCCAGCCTGTGTATTTTACGTTATCATAAGCCACATCACCGCTATCCCAACCAAACACCACATCGCAGAATCCGAAACCGCCCTCGGCAATTCCCTGAAACTTTTCTATGCTAACTATTTTACCCCGCAATATACCGTCTATATCAGTAACGGCTAATTTTACACGGTTTGCACCCGATTCTTTCAGTTTTTCTAAGGCTTCTTTTGCAGTCATTGGTGAAGATTTTACTTATTAAAAATTAGGGCAAAGCTATGTTTTCTAATAATTGAAAATATTTTGACATTAAAATGAATTTGAATGAAAAAAGGCAGTAATATTGCACCCCTAAAATTTAAGGATATGGATTTCGTACAATCATTACAAAGAGAACTAAACACCGTAAAGGATTTCCCAACATTTAAAGCAGGAGACACTGTTTCGGTAAGCTATAAAATCGTAGAAGGAACAAAAGAACGTATTCAGGTTTACCAAGGTGTGGTAATCCAACGTAAAGGTAGCGGCCCCTCAGAAACCTTCACTGTGCGTAAACTTTCTGGTGGAGTTGGTGTAGAGCGTATTTTCCCAATTAGCTCTCCATTCGTTGAAAGCATCGAAGTAACTAAACGTGGTGTTGTACGTCGTGCTCGTATTTTCTACTTACGCGGATTGGCTGGTAAAGCTTCTCGTATCAAAGAAAAGAAAGCTCCGGTAAAAGCAGCCAAATAAAGCATTCGCATTTAATTGTAAAGCCCGACTATGAAAATGGTCGGGCTTTTTTTTTTATTTTCTTTCAGGCAGATGTATAGAAAGGCAAACCAATACAGACTATTTTTCTCAAATTTATAATTTTTTAGGCTATTAAAAATCAAACTGTATTTTTGCCACTGCTTAAACCTTAACATCCTTATAAAATATGAAGTTACTCTTTCTGATTCCGGCCTTAATGGTCAGCCTTTCCCAAGCAAAACCGCCTGTTGAAATTACAGGTAAAGTTGATTCCAAATCCATAATTGGAAAATGGCAAGTTATGAGTTATGAATACAAATATGCTAATGACCCAACGAAGGACTATATGGCAAGCCGTAGCGATTTTGAAACAATGGTGAAACTCAAGGCTACCTATGAACTGAAAACTGACGGAAGTGCAATACAATCAATTGGCACATGGACCCAAGAGTATGCTTATGAAGTGGTGAACGGGCAATTGAAATTATACCCTTGTGAAAACCTAAAAGCCAAAGAAACATGTATCATGCATAGCAAAAAAAACAAAGACTATGGCGATTACCAATTGAAAGATGAAGGAAACTCAATTACCTTTCATCAAAAGAATGAAGTATTTATCTTAGACATTCATTTAGTAAAAATCAAATAACCCCTACAATTCAACATTTAGTTAAAACTGCATAACATCAAATTTATGAAATCAAGAATATTAATAAGCCTATTTACACTCCTTTCGGCAGGAGTTTTTGCTCAGAATGTAAATTATCAAGTTCAGGTTAGTTATTTAGGATGGGATGGCAGGGGTGACCAAAACGGGGGGGCGGAATACGCACTTAGAGTTTGGAGTAATGATAATATAAATACATCTGATGTAGGAAATGCGATTTGCTTCTACACCAACGATGTTGGAGGCAGTGCAGGAAGCATTACCAGCACTATTGGTGGAACACTTTATGGGGAGTCCGTGGCATTGGGCTCGCAAAACAATACTTCTGCCACAACAATCAATATTCATTTTATGGGATATGAAAAAGATTGCAGCAATAACTGTACATATCAAAGCGGCTGCAATTGTGTTTTTGGACTTTGTGCTACAGAAGACGATGACTATATAGATCAAACAAATGCTCAAACTATAACTTATCAAGACCCTGCATTCCTCTGTCAGTGGAAAGATTGGGGAATTATTCAAGTTGGAAGTTTCTATTTTCAAGTTAGAGTATATTGGGAGTATGTAACAATTCCTGCACCTGTAATAAGCAGTGCTCAAACATTATGTTCAGGAGGTACAGCAGCAGCCTTAACTAGCACAGGTGCGACTCTTGCCGGGGTTACCTATGTTTGGCAAGATGCTCCAACTCCGGGTGGCCCTTTCACAAGCACTTTAGGTACTACTCCCGCTTCATATTCTCCAGGAACTGTAACTGCGGACACATATTACCAATTGGTTATGTCGAATGCAGGCTGTACCGGAACAACTGCTACTGCTTCGAACGTTATTGGAATTACCTTAGGTGCTGCTCCAACCAATGTTGCCGTCTCAGGTGTTACAACCCGATGTCAGGGTTCGGGAACAGATTTATTTACCGGAACGGGAACCAATGCCACAGCCTTTACTTGGGCTGCATTGCCCACCACAGCCGGAACAATTGATGCTACTGGAACTATGACTTGGGATTCAACTTTTTCGGGGTCGGTAACCATCACCACCACAGCCGACAATAATGGCTGCGGTTCAGTTACGGCTTCTACCAATTTATTTGTAAGTCCAGCACCTTTCGTGGCTATTTCGGCTTTAGATACTGCCTATTGCAGCAATACTTCTGTTTTTAATTTGGTTGGATTCCCAACAGGTGGAAGTTTCACTGTAAACGGAACTGCTGCTACCTCCTTTGACCCAACAGCTTTAGGAGTAGGCCTACAAAGCGTAAGATATGATTATACTTACAGTTTCACGGGTTGTTCCAATTATGTAGTGCAATCGGTAAATATTAACGATTTGCCTACCGTTTCACTTGCCGGCCCGGCCTTAGACCAATGCTTAAACGCTATGCCTGTTACCTTGGTCGGGACTCCATCAGGCGGCACTTTCAATGGCCCAGGAGTAATAGGAACATCTTACAATCCATCTGTTGGGGGAGTAGGTACTCAAACAATCACTTATACTTATCA